>NZ_JBELQE010000091.1:0-162106 GCF_040270385.1 Methylorubrum podarium
GCCTGTTAGCTTCCCCGATCTGGCCTTCCGGCTACCCATGGCAGCGGCCATGCAGTAGCCTCTCACTCGGCTCGGTCCAAAATACCGGTCAGGTCACCTGTCGCGGATCAGTCGGCTTATACGGTTGTAGTAGCGAACCAAATCAACCTGTACGAGGGACCCAACCTTTATCTCAATGCCAACTACAACAACACGAGCGTACCGGTGCCGAAGGGGGTCGGATTCGTCTCAGGGCAGCTCTTGTTGACCCAATGATGATCGGGTCGTCTTCGACGGCAACCCGGTGACGGCCGCGGGCGTCTTGGTAGGGCTCGACTTCGCCCTGACTGACATCAGGTCGGCAGTGGTTCAGGAGCGACCAGATGCCCGATGCCGGGCAGTTCGTTCAAGAGCCCTACCGTCCGCGGCAACTGGTGAGCGCGATAGCCCACGCAGCCTAAGATGGTGATGCTCAGCCCAGGCGTTGTCGCAGGCTTCTTCCTCACAGGTTCATGCGACCCTGTCAGCTGCTGTCAATTTTGCGAAACGCGGGGAGAGGGGGTTGACTTCCCCGCCGTGGTGAGGAGCAGCCTGACCAGGCACACCGCCGAATTTTTGAGGAAGCGCGCCCGTGAAGACCTTGTTTGTAACCGCGACTGCGCTGCTGATGCTCTGCACTGCCCCAGCTCTTGCCATGAGCTGCTGCGGAGGTGCCAAGGGGAAGGGCGCAATGATGTGCGGTAAAGGCGGTATGGCGATGAACCAAGCCAAGAAAAGCAGGAAGGGTAGCTGCTGCTGCGACGGTATGAGTGGTGGCAACATGAGCAAGCGTACCTAAGCCGCGTCACGACGCCTCTCTCGCAGTCCGTCGCGAGCATCCTGCTACTTATGTCTCGCAGGGCCTTATCAGGCTCGGGCGACCGGTAGTTCATCCACCTGGGTCGTGTAACGCGGCGTGCGCATCTCGAACTCCGTCGTCCAGGCGCGCCGCTGCCGTTCCAGCCCCGCCCGCGCAGGCAGCACGCTGCCGCGGCCGAAGCGGGCGTCGCAGATATCTATCGCACCCATGAGCCGACCCGCACATTCGCGGTCGAGCCGGCCGATCAGCGCCCGCTGCGAGCCCGCCAGTGGCAGATTGGTGGTCAACATGCGGGAACATGCCCACCATTTTGGCACCGGGTTCGTCGTGGAGATGCGCGGAATATCCGCCTGCGTCCCGCTAAATCGGCCCCCCTCGCAGGGCCGGAAGCGTGACAACCTCATGCCGACCGGGGTGGGTACTTGGTCTCTCGTCACGACAGCTGCCGCGGCCGAGGTGGCCGGGGAGAGATGCCATTCACGCTTGACTGCCGGATCCTGCCACCCCTCGCGTTCCGTCTCGCAAACGACGCTGTCGGAGGCAGGGCCTCGGCTAGGCGCATCTCACGTTGCTCGAGTATGGAACTCTGGCCGGTGTTGCGGGAGCGGTTACCCGTTACCCCGGCGGACGCGGCCGGTTCGGTGTGTGCGGATTGGGCGAATGGTCGGAGCAGGCGAGGGCCGCCCCGCAGAGCGACAGCATGGCGCGCAGATCCTCCACGCAGGCATCCGCCTCCGCGAGCGTGAGCAGCCCGCCGCGCCAGTAAGCGGTACCGGACTTTGCCATGGCGACAACCGCAAACCGACCGTCCGGACAATCGACGATTCTGCATTTCACCGGACGCGTCATCACCTCGACCGTGCAAGTGTTCACGACGCTCCCAAACGCAGCCGCGGAATGGATCGATCCTTCGAGTCCGTGAGTTAGATGTTCACTGTACGGCGGAGCGGACCGGTTCAGGCGCGCCTCTGCCACTCGCTTCGGACAAAGGACGTGGGTTATCGACATGTTGATTGCAGGCGGCCTCGGACCGGTTCGCTCGGACCGCAATAGGAAGGCAGGCGCTGCCAAACTGCCGTTGGCCGTTCAGAAGCATCTCGGTGCGCAGTTGCAGACGTCCTATCTCGATATCGTCGCCACGGATTCACCGCAGCACCTGCTCGATCTCAGCCGGGCCTTGGAAGGGACGCTCGCCTTCCTGGCCAGCGAGCGCAACAAGGCTTTTCGCGAGGGACTCAAGGCGGCGCTCCCCGCCCTGCACGTCTTCGCCCAGTCCCTGGCGGGAAGCCCGGCACGGGCCGATGACCTCGTGCAGGAGACGGTCCTGAAAGCGTGGGCCAATCAGGATCGGTTCATTCCGGGCACCAATCTGAAGGCGTGGCTGTTCACCATCCTCCGCAATTACTTCTACACCGAGCGGCGCAAGCACAGGCGTGAAGTGGAGGACGTGGACGGCGCCATGGCGGCCCGGCTGGTCTCCCTGGCGGCGCAGGAGCACGGATCGGACCTTCAAGTCGTCATGTCTCACATCGCGCAACTGCCTGCCCCCCAGCGCGATGCGCTGCTTCTCGTCGGTGCGCAGGGCCTGACGTACGAGGCGGCCGCGGAGGTCATGGGCTGTCAGACCGGCACGGTGAAGAGCCGAGTGAGTCGTGCCCGCTCCTACTTGGTCGAGCGGCTGGGTGAGCCATCCACCAGATTGCCGGCCTGAGCCTCTTTCTACATTGAAACAAATTGAGTGAAGCGCGGCAGCGATGCAGATCTGCCGCAAACACCGGATGACGTCGTCCGCAATCCGAGGTGGCGCCCAGCTTATTGCGGATCAATGCTGGCCGAGCCTCGTTGTGGGACGGTCGGATACAGTGAAGTTCATAGCTTGAACTGCACGAAACGGCGACGCATGACAGGGCCTGTCTTTCCGCCCTTAGCCCCGCTCCCTATTCGTGCTCATGCCTCGCCATGCGTCGTATCGGATCGTCGAACGCCCTGATGGCCGCTTCGACATCACCGTGACATTGGCCGGGGGCGGCACGCATGTTCGGGAAGGCTTGGCGAGTCCGGCGGACGTGGAAACCGCGCTTGCAATGCTCCGCGACTTGATGACGGCCTGCGATGCCGTCCTTGTCGAGGCGGAGGCGCTCAGCCTCGCTGCGGAATAGGGGCCGAGGGCCGACATCCTGCGCCGCCCACGGCAGGACCTTGGCCTCCGAGCGTGCCCGGTCAGTCGCCGAAAAGGATCTCGAAGGTCAGCGGATCGTAGAAGCGCATCAGGCTTTTCACGAAATCTTTCGCATCGACCCCGAGGGCCTCGGCCCAGATTCGGTACCGGTCCGGGGGGACACGGCCGCGCCCGGTCTCCAGTTGCGAGATGAAGGTGTAATATTCCGCGCCGACCTGCGCGGCCAGCTGCCTCTGCGAGAGGCCGCGCTTCTCTCGAAGTTCCTTCAGAAAACGGCCACCTTCACGGCGCAGTTCCTGCACCTCCTCAGAGCCGAGACGTTGCTGGTGGACATACAAATGGAAGGCTCCCGCCAGCGCTCGAAGGCGACAGCGCCGAATGGTACAGTAATCCCTATATGTCGCTCCACGAGCCGACGTCCAGTTCTCGGCGCGCCTGATTTTCGGCAGGCTCGGCGCCGCTTCTTGGAATACAATAAGCCTGCGCTAAGATTCATGGGTCGGCACGCGATGACGCGGACCGGGGAAGCAGACGGTATGCGGCGGCACGGGTCACATTTTACTGAGGGCGGGTCTCCGGCAGCGGTTTCGGTCCTTCCGGAGCCGATCCGGCAATGGGCGGAATCTGCTTGGCACCCGCAGGCGGGTTGCCTGGACGCAGGAATCGGCACAGGCGTACCGGCGCGCCCGGAGGTGCCATGAGCGACCCTGTGGCCGGGTCCGTCCTGAAGGATGGACTGCGCTCGATTCGTCCCGTTCTGATGACGGTGTTAGTCTTCGCCTTCTTCACGAACCTGCTCCTGTTCGCCGGCCCGCTCTACATGCTGCAGGTCTACGACCGCGTCCTTCTGAGCCGGAACGAGGCGACGCTGTTCGGGATCACGGCGATCGCAGCCTTCGCGCTCGCGGTCTATGCCGCCCTCGAGATGCTGCGTTCGCGCCTGCTGGTGCGGGGCGGGATGATCTTCGATCGGAAGGTCGCCGAACCGGTCTTCGAGATCGTGCACAGGGCCGCGTTGCTCAAGCCGCGAGCCGGGCACGAAGCAACCCTGCGCGACGTCGACGTCCTGCGCGAGTTCCTCACGGGCGGTGCGATTCTGGCGTTCTGCGATCTGCCCTGGGCCTCGCTGTTCCTGATCGCATGCTTCATCCTCCATCCGTGGTTCGGCTGGATGGCGTTGCTCGGGGGCGGCACGCTCCTGGGACTGACGCTGCTCACCGATCTCACGACCCGGCGGCCCCTCGACGTTGCGAGCCAGGTTGCCCGAGAGGCGGGCGAGCAGGCCCGCGCGTCGGTCCGAGGGGGCGAAGTCCTGCGAGCCATGGGCATGCTCGGCGCAATGCGCTCACGATGGCGTCGGCGTCACGATGAGGCGATCCTGCTGCAGGCTCGGGCAAGTGACCGCGCAGGCCTCATCGCTGCGGCGACGAAGTTCACGCGCATGTTTTTGCAGACGATGGTCCTCGGTGTCGGCGCCTATCTCGCCATTCATGGCGAGATCTCGGCCGGCTCGATGATCGCGGCCTCGATCATCATGGGCCGGACGCTGGCGCCCATCGAGGCGGTGGTCGGACATTGGAAGAGTTTCACGGCAGCCCGGAGCAGCCACGCCCGGCTGACGGATATCGTGGCACGCATCGGTCTCGAGCCGCAGCGCGTGATGCTGCCGCGCCCGCGCGGTCGAATCGAGACCGAGAACGTGGTCGTCGCGGCCCCGGGCTCGTCGAGGACCATCCTTCACGACGTCAGCGTGCGGCTGGAGCCCGGCAGCGTTGTCGGGATCATCGGTCCGAGCGCGGCCGGAAAATCGACCCTGGTCCGCGCGATCACGGGCGTCTGGCCCCTCGTCTCCGGCGCGGTGCGCATCGACGGAGCCGACCTCCGGCATTGGGATCCTCAGGCGCTCGGGCGGCATCTTGGATACCTGCCGCAGGATGTCGAATTGTTCGATGGCTCGGTGGCGCAGAATATCGCGCGCTTCGACGTCCAAGACGACGCCGCGGTCGTCTCGGTCGCGCAGCGCGCGGGCTGCCACGACCTGATCCAGGCTTTGCCCGACGGCTACAACACCCGGATCGGCCCGGGCGGGCACGGTCTCTCCGGCGGCCAGCGTCAGCGCATCGCCCTGGCGCGCGCGATGTACGGGGATCCGAGCTTGGTCGTCCTCGACGAGCCGAATGCCAGCCTCGACCAGGCCGGCGAGGCCGCGCTGATGCGGGCGGTGGCGGACCTTCGAGAGCGCGGGACGACCGTCGTCATCGTCACGCACAAGGTGAGCCTGCTGGCTGGCGCCGACCTGATCCTGATGCTGGATGGCGGAACGCTGCACGCCTCAGGCCCGGCGGACCAGATCCTCGCCCAGGTCTCCGGACCCCGCCCGGTTCCGGCGCTGGTCGCGACCGGTGGCCGGCCCATGCCCGAGAACGAGAGGGTGCCCGAAGTCCAGCGCAGCGCGGGCTGAGCCATGAACACGCCTTCCGCCCCGATTCCGATCACGTCGCCCGCCCCTCCCTCGCCGTCACCGGGTCGGATCAGCGAGGACAGCGCCGTCTCTCCGATCGCGTGGCAGCGCTACGCGATCGCCGGCTACGCGCTCATCGTGGCAGCCTTCGGTATCGCCGGTGCCTGGGCGGCCACGGTGCGCCTGGATCGCGCCGTCATCAGCACCGGCGTCATCGTCGCGGAGAGCAGCCGCAAGGTCGTCCAGCACTTCGAAGGCGGCATGGTCCAGGCCGTGCTGGTGCGGGATGGACAGACGGTCCGCGCGGGTGATGTCCTCCTGCGGATCGATCCGGTTCAGTCCCAGGCGAGCGCGGACCTGTTCCGAAATCAGCTCGACGCCGCTCTCGTCCTCGAGGCGCGGCTGCGGGCGGAGCAGGCGCAGTCCGACGACCTGCACTTACCCGCCGACATCGCCGCGCGGCGCGACGAGCCCACCCTCGCGCGCATGATCGGCGATCAGGCTGGGCAGTTGGTGGAACGGAGGACCACGCTCAAGGGGCAACTCGCCCTCATCGAGGCCAAAGTCACCCAGCTGAGGACGGAGATCTCCGGCCTTGCCGTCGAGAAATCCTCGGTCGAGCAGCAAGTCGGCTTCATCCGGCAGGAACTGGAGGGCCTGCGCAGCCTGCACGAGCGCAATCTGATCCCCCTGTCGCGCCTTCTCGTGATGGAGCGCGAGCGCACGCGGCTGGAAGGGGTGATCGGGCGCTCGGTGGCCGAGAGGGCCAAGGCCGAGAACGCCATCAGCGAGGCCGGGCTGCAGATCACCCAATTGAAGCAGAAGCTTCAGGAGACGGTCACAGGCCAGCTTCTCGAAACGCGTCAGAGAATCGGCGAGCTCCGCGAAAAGCTCGTCGTCGCCCAGGACGTGTTCAGGCGTCACGAGGTCCGCGCCTCCCACGACGGCGTCATCCAGGCGCTCAAGGTCGTCGCGACCGGCCAGGTCGTCCGCTCGGGCGAGCCGCTGATGGAGATTGTCCCGACCGCCGACCGGCTCGTGGTCAGCGTGCAATTCTCGCCCAACGACCTCGAAGCCGTCCATGCCGGCATGCGGGCGGAGATCAAGTTTCCGACCTTCCAGGCGCGCCGGACGCCCGCGGCCTTCGGAACGCTCACGGTGGTGTCGCGGGACCGTCTGGTCGACGAGGGCACGAAGCAGGCCTACTTCGCCGGCACCGTCGAGATCGACGAACACCAGCTTCCGGCCGATGTCAGACACCGTCTCCTCGCGGGCTTGCCGGCCGAGGTGGTGGTCTCGGCCGGGGAGCGCACGGCCTTGGAGTATCTGTTCGCGCCCTTCTTCGACGCGATGGGACGCGCCTTTCATGAACGCTAGCGCCGCGCGCGGTCACGCTGCCATGGAAGGCGACGCGATCCGCCGGGGGACGCAACGAGCCGATACGGTGAGAGGACGATGAGCACAGTCATTCCCTTCTTCCGTCCGGCGTCGGCGCGACAAGGCAACTGGTCGCAGCAGGAGCTGGCCGAATTCTACCGCGTCGAGGCAGCCCTCCTCCGGGCCGGGTTCAGCATCGCGAGCGAGCACGGTCTCAGCGACGAGGGGGAGCCGTGGTTCGTCTTCTGCCGGCCGGACGGCGATGCGATCATCCACTTCGCCAAAATCGACGGCAGCTATCTCATCGCCTCGGAGGCTCTGGACCGACCCGTGCGCGGGACGGATTTCCGAACCCTGATCGACCAGATCGCGCGCTTGCATCCGCATCTGCTCCCGATTCCGGCGACGGGGACGGGGACCACGCTCGTGGTTCATCCGGCCGCGCTGCTCGCGGCTCTGGTGGCTGCCGCCGCCTTGAGCCTGTCGTCCGAGGACGCCCATGCGGGGCCGCTCCTGCCGGGCGGCGAAGGCGTATCGGCGCCGCCCGCCTCCGAGGGAGGCGGGCCCGCACAGGGCCAGCCGCAGCCGAAGGCCACCGGCGGATCCGGCGATCGGGACACCGATCGCAAGCAGCTCGAAGCGATCATTCTCTCGGCGATGATCTTCGCAGCCGAGGCGATGGCGGTCGATCACCGCGCCGTGAGCGCGGAGCTGAATCTCGACTTCGCGGACGGGGCGGGCAACGCCTCGAGCCCGACGCCGCAGGGTGATACGACGCTGGCGCCGGGCACCGCGCTCGGCTACGGCCGCGGGGGCGTCTCGGTCCAGCCGGCCGTTCTGACGGCGCAGGGAAGCGGCGCGAATCCCGACCCTCGTCCTCAGTCCGCTTCCGACACGATTGCGGTGTCGAGCCGGGTCGATTCGGCTCCTGTGGCACGGATCGAATTCGCGAGCGAAGCGCCGAAGTCGCCAACCTCGCAGAACCAGCCGCTGGCGCCCGGATTTGGCAGCGATGTCGCGCCGACCGGCACATCGGCCGAGGCGTCCGCCGCCAAATCCGGCGGTCAACAGGCGTCGACTTCGGGGCGCAGCGAGAGCGCGGCGCCCGCATCGGACGAGTCGGGGCCGGCCTCGATCGCCGAGCCCCCCTCCCACGCCCGTCCTGCACATGCCGCATCGTCTGATTCGGCCAATGCCGGAAACGGACCTGCCCGGCCGGTCTCGGGCAATGCCGTGCCCCAGACCGTGACGGACCGGGTACTCCCTGCCGAAGCCTCGCGCGATGACGACGATCGGGGCCACGGCCGGCAAGCTGAGGTTGCCGTCGGAGACAACCCGAAGGCCGATCAGGCGAAGCCTGGAAACGGCCCCGTCAACGCCTTTGGCCGGGATCGCGCATCTCCGGCTGTCCCCGCAGCCGAGGACAATCCGAATCACGAGCAGGCCGGACCCGGCAACAGCCATGCCAGGGACGTCAGCCACGACCGAGGCTCACCGACCGAAGCGGCGGCGGAAAATGGGTCTCAAGCCGAGCGGGACAACTCCGGCAACGGCCGAGCCCGCACCTTCGCTGAAGCCCGAGGGTCGCAAGCTGAAGCTACGCCCGGGAGCAGCCCTCAGGCAGAGCTTTCGCAACCCGGCAAAGGCCACGCCAGCGGCGATGCTTGGGAGGTTCGCTCGTCGGCTCGGGCTGCACATGGAAACGGCTCACAGGTCGAGAAGTCGGGCCGTGGCGGAAGCCCTGCCGACGGCGCCGCCTCTGATCAGAGTTTGCAGGCCGAGGCTACGGCGGAGAGCAATCCGCCGGTGGAGCAGTCTGGAGGTGGCGAAGGCCACCGGAGCAGCGCTGGTCAGGATCGAGGGGCACGGATTGAAAACATGGCCGGCAACAACCCGCCGGCCGAGCAGGCCGATCCAAGCGACAGCCGCCACAGCGGTGTTGATCAAGGTAGAGGCCCGCAGAACGAGGCCGCAACGCGGAACAACCCGCAGCTTGAGCAGGTCAACCCTGGTAAGGGCCATGCCGATGCCACGGGCCAGTCTCGAAAGGCACCGACCGAGGCTGCGATCAAGGATCCGTCGCAGGCCGAGCGAGACCCGCATGTTGAAGGCCAAGCCAGCAGCGCCGGTCCAACTCATCATTCGCCGGCCGCAGCCGCGAGCGATCCGCAGGTCGAGCCAACCGGCCCCACAAGCGGAAGCGGCAAGAAACTCGGTCACGACCGAGGTTCGTCGCCCGAAAGTGCGGCCGGAGATCAACCGGCGACCGATCCTCCCAGCCGCGGCAAAAGCCACGTCAACGACGTTAGCCAAGATAATGAGCCGTCGGTTGGACCTTCGATCGGTGGCGAGCCGCAGGCCGAGCAGGACGTCCCACGTCACGGCCGTTCCGGAGGCATCGGTGAGAACCTGAACCCGCACGCCAAGGCTGCGGCGGGGAACGAGCCGCAGATCGAGCGGTCGGGCGGTCAGGGCAACGGGCGCATCGAGAACTTCGATCAGGACCGAGGCTCACGGAATGAGTCCGTGTCTGGCGGGCGCTTCGAGGCTGAACAAATCGGCCGCGGTGAGGGCCGGGAGCACACCGACGGTCAGGGTTTGCGCCGACCGACCGAGACGTCCTCCGAGAGCGGTGTACATCTCGATCAGGCGGGCGGCGGCAACGGTCACAACGATGGTGGCAGCTCGCACGGTGAGGCTGCTGCGCACCGCAATACGGGCTCAGGCTCTCCTGTTGCGGGCCACGGTCGGACGCCGAGCAATGGCGCCGATCATGGATCTGCCGTGCAGCCTGAAACCAATTCCGGCGGCCCGGACCACCAAGTCGATCGCGTTTCTGGTCACGACCGGGCTCTTGCCGAGGGAGATGGCGATCAGGAGCCGGATGCGCGCGGTCCCGGCGCGATCGATCCGTCCTCAGATCACCGTAGGCCAGAAGCGCCCGGCGAAGCGCGATCAGACGCAGCACCGATCACGAAGGCCCATGCGACGCTTGATCTCGACTCCGCGGCCCATGGACCGACCAAGCTCAGCGCGACCAAACTGCCGGGCGGCGTGCGCGAACCGACCGACGGAGCCGCTCCCGAGCATGCGACCGCGGCCGGTCACGCGTCCGCAACGGCCGATGGTCCGGCTCGGGATCCGACATCGTCCCCCTCCGAACACCCACGGGGCAATTCGATCGGGCATGACTCCGATCACGCCTCGAACGCGGCAGTCTCGGAACTGACGAGCGGGGACGTGTCCGGCACGAGGGAGCACGAATCCTCGCCGAGCGACGTCGCCGTAACGTCGCCGTCGACCGTCCATGTCGGCGGCACCGGGTCTCAAGCGAAGCTTGCGCAGGAAGAGTCAGCGCCGCACGGGCAAAGTGCCGATGGGGAGCCTGCCATTCCCGCGTCGGCCGCCCGTGATCCAGTTTCACAGGATCGGGGAAGCGATCGGGCAGAAGCGGAAAACCCCCTTCGACACGCAGCTTCACCGGCGTCGGACGCTCAGTTTGCGTCGCCGAAGGGTGAGCACGCCGAAGCCGGTCCTGACGGGTCGCATGACGGCGCGGGACCCGTCGTCGATCGCGCGATCCCAGCGGCGGACCCGCAGGCGATGGTTCACGGTGTGGACGAGAATGGCCTGCCCGACCCGTCCGGTGGTCCGAACCGGACGTCGCCACCCGCATCGATTTCGCAGGACGAGACCGCATCGGCCCATTTCGATCGCGGGCAGGTCGATGACGCCCCTTCGGTCAGTGGCCGCGGCGACCGGGAGGCGCCCGGCCAAGCGGCCCATCCGGTCAAGACCGAGCCGCCGACCGAGCCGCCTGTAGAGGTTGAAGCCGGTCTGGCGGACGGGCTTTCACCGAGCGGCCAATCCGGCTCCGAGGCGTCCCACGGGGCGTCTCATGGCGCGTCCGGTCAAACGAAGCCCGGCCGGCCGAGCCCCCCGCCCGCGGCGATCGACGCGGATGGCAATCTCGTGTTCCACACGGACGCCCATCAGGATTCGGTGCCATCGGCTCCTCCTCACGGGCCGGATGAGGCAACGACCCATCACGCGGTCGGCCTGATCGGGGTCTCGGATCAGGCGCATCCAGTCCACGACATGTACCACCACACCTAGGGCCAGATCCGGCCTGATCGCTTCAAGCCGGCGTCTCCAACCGCTTGTCTTGACGCGGGTCTTGCGGACGCACTGACCGCCACTCCCTCGGATCGCGTTCGGGAGAATCCGCCGATGCGCTTCGGCCGCGGCCCCGCTCAGCCGAGGCCGAGGCTTCGGCGGAGCAGGCCGCCGACGGTCGGTGCGAACCGGGCGGCGCGGGCGATGGTGTCGCGCGGCGTCGAGTAGAGGGCTACGACCAGAGCCCGGTACTGCTCCGGCGACGGATCGAGCGAGAGGCCGGCGGGATCCGAGACTGCGTCGATCGCGCCGATGCCTGGAAGGTGCAGGACGAGCGGCACACCCGGTGCGGAGACCGGCTCGCACTCGTCCGCGAGCGTCGCCCGGCCGGGCGAGAGGGTCGCGATGCGGCAGGCACGGGTGGTCCCGCCAGCGTCAATTCGGGCATCTGCGTCGTAGCGGAACGCGAGATCGACGCGTGGGTGCTCGAAGCAGACGAGGAAGCAAATGAAGGTCAGCACCATCGCCACACCGGCCCAGACGAGGTTGAAATAGTCGATATCCGAGATCTCGGCCGGTGCGGTCGGAGCGATGAAGGCCCAGACGATGCTGAACGCGGAGAGCAGGGAGAGGCCGCCGAAGGCCGAAGCCATGCGCCAGCGGACCCGCATCTGGGAGCGGTCACCGCCCTTCTCCGTGACCTTGAACGGTCGGCCGAAGGGGCGGACGGCCGCTTGGATCAGTGTCATGGTGACGGCGAGCGCGCTGATCGCGTGGGTCACCTCCATGAAGATCGGTAGGGTGCGCGAGCGCGAGACCCAGCCGCTATAGGCCCACAGAGCGAAAAGCGGGGGCGCGCCGTATCGCAGGAAGGAGAGCACGTCGGCCTCGAAGGCTGGCAGGCCGGCGAGCCAGTACACTGCCGGGGCCAGCAGCATCAGCACGATGTAGGGCTTGCAGGCCCAGTTCAGCACGCCGTGCAGGAAGTGGATCCGCTGGACCAGGGTATACCCTGGCCCGCGCAGCGGTCCGTCGGCGAGCAGGGCGATCTGAAGCGTCCCGAGGCACCAGCGGGTGCGCTGCGTGATGTATTCCGGAAGGCCCTCGGCCGAGAGGCCCATGCTCAGCCGCTCGTTCAGCCAATGGGTCTCGTAGCCGCGGCGCGACATGCCGAGCGAGAGGTTGAGATCCTCGCAGATCGCCGCATCGGGGAAGCCTCCGATCTCACCGAGCCGGTCGCGGCGCACGATGAATGACGTGCCCACACAGAAGGCCGCGTTCCAGGCGTCCTTTGCCGGCTGGAATACGTCAAAGAAGATGCGCTGGTCGTCGACCCAGCTGTCGGAGACCGCGAGGTTGTGCTGGATCGGATCGGCGTTGAAGAAGAATTGCGGCGATTGGACCACGCCCGCCTTCGGATCGTCGAACAGGCCGACCATGCGTTTGAGGATGTCCGGCTGCGGCGCGAAATCCGCATCGAGCACGAGGATCAGGGGCGCGTTGCTCCGCTCCGCGGTGTGGCGCAGGGCGTTGTTGAGGTTGCCGGCCTTGGCCCCCTTGTTGTCCGGTCGCGTGATGTAGCGGGCGCCGACCTCCTCGCAATATTCGCGCAACCACTCGCGGCGGGTGTCGTCGCAGACCCAGACGGTCTTGGGTCCGTAATCGATAGCGAACGATGGCAGGATCGACTTCTCCACGACCTCGCGCGGTTCGTTGTAGGTGCAGATGAAGATGTCGACGGCCGGCCATTCGCCGCTCGCCTCGCGGCGCACCTGTGCCGCGTCGGCCTCCGCAGAGCGGTCCTTGAACCGCAGCAGGATCACCACCGAGAGCAGGGTATAGACCACCGCCACCATTTCGGCGGCGAAGAACAGGTAGGACCAGAGGGCCCCGGTCTCGGGGGTCAGCGGCGGCAGCGTGTCGCTCCAGCGCCAGCGGGCGTAGGTGGCGATGAGCGCGGCCGTCAACCCTCCGAACAGAAGGCGATCGAACGCGCGCTCCGGACGCAGCAGGCCCGCGAGAGCGAAAAGCCCGAGCGCGATGCCGAAGGAGAGAGCGAGCACGGAGGCCGCGTCGCCGGGGGAGGGAAACATCATCGGACGCGGCCTCCTGTGAAAGGGTTGTGGCCAAGCGCCGCCAGCGCGGCCCATGCCGTCGCGCCGAGATGCGGACGGCGGAAGTAGAAGAAGTCGTCCTGCGTGCTTGTCGGCCCGATCCGCAGGCCGGTCGTCAGCCGGGCCTCGCGGCTCGCGTAGAGCCAGCCCGAGGGCGCCCGCTGACCCGCAAGGGTCTGCAGGAGGGCCTCCGCCGCGGCATCGTCCCGGACGGAGCGGTAGCTCAGCGCCGCCTGAGCTGTCCCCTCGACCCAGAGACCGTCGCGGTCGTCGTTGAAGTCGAACCCGCCCGGCACGCTCAACCGTGCGGTCGCGCAGGACAGAGCGCGCCGCCATGCCTCCGGCGGGTCGGCGACCCCGAGCAGCGGCCAGAGTTGCGTGTCGAGGGCGACGGCCTCGACGCCGCGCATGCGGCCCTCGACATCGGTTCCCATCCGGAAGCAGCCGGCCTGCCCATCGAAAGCGGCGTCCAGGAATGCCCGCGCCGAACCTGCCATAGCGAGGTCATCCGGCTTGCCGAGCCGCATCCCGAGAGCGACGATGTCGAGGTTGTGCTCCGTCGAGGCCCAGCCCAGCGGAGCCTGTTCCGGATCGTAGCCGTCGAGCCCGCCGGTGAAGCCGGGAGCATCGTGGCGAGCCGTCCGCGCTCGAATCCAGGCCGCGAGACGGGTCGCTCCTATCCCGAAGCGCGGGTCCTGCGTCGCGTCGCGCAGATTGATGAGCGCGAGACCGACCCAGGCGACGTTGCCGGTCGCCGTACCGGCCTGATAGCGATCCTCAGACCAGCGCTTGTTCGCGGCATCCCACCAGCCTGGGAGCAGGACGGGACGCTCGCGCACAGGGCCGGCGCGGTAGGCATTGCGCACCCGGCCGTCCTCGAAGGTGCGGTCGCTCTCGATCGCCGCGAGGAACGCTTCGCCGATCTGACGGGCGCGACGCAGGTCCCCGCAGGCCGAGAGTGCCGTGGCAGCCAAGGCGTTGTCGTAGGAGAAAGCGGTGCTGCGAAGCGGCAGCGGGACCTCCTTCTCGTCCGGACTGGGCTCGTAGCTTGCGAGGAAGGCGGGTTCCCCATCGGGCGCAGTCATCTCGACGGCACCGGACAGGGCGCGGCACAGCTCTCGGCCGAGATCATCGGCTTTGCCAGGGGTCGACATCCCCAGCGCGAGAGCGAGCGCGGCGGCGACCGCCCTCAGCTGCGTGCCTCCTGCGCCGTGCGATCGATCCGCCTCGGAGCCTCACTCTGGAAGGAGTTCGGCCGCGCCGGCGGGAGGGGCGGCATCGAAATGCGGCGCTGAAGCGTGACGTCGGCAGGCTGCTGCCCCGTGCTTGAGGGATGGGTCGGAGTCGGGACCAATCGATTGGTCGCGGCCTGCTCGCCGGATGAATCGGACATGTTGGTCGGCGCCTCAGCGGAGTGGTCGGATGCGCCGGCCCCCGATTGCTTCTCGGATCGCTCCCCGCCAACGGCTGCGCTCGCCGGAGGCTGTCCGCTGTCCGGTCGCACGGGGATGTTGTGACCGACCTTCGCGGGGCCAGCGACATCCGCACCCGTGGAGACGACCTGTTTCAGAACGTCGCTTGCGGAGGAGACGAAGGACCGGGTGTGGTCGACGACGTTTGACGCGAGATCGGGTGCGGCGGCCGCGACCTTCGTCACGAGCCCGCTCGCGCCGTCTTCGAGATCGCGCCAAACGACGGATGTCGACGGCACCCAGCCCGAGTCCCGCGTGACCGTCACCCAACGCCCGACGCCGCAAGCCGCCTCGACCGGACTCTCGGACCTTGCAGCGCTGGCCGGGAGCGGCTCGGGCTTGACCAGGACGTAGAGCTCGCGCCGCTCCGTCTGCGGGAACGGGACCGCGTAGGTCGCGTCGACCGTGTCGCTGGTCTTGGGCAGGATCTCGGTCACGATGCCTCGACGAGGCTCGACGGATCCACCAGAAATCGTGACCGCGCTTCCGACCTGGAGGTTCTGGCCCTGGCGGTAAGAGAAGATGGCGACGACGAAACTGCGCTCGCAATCCACGACGGAGGCGAGGCTGTCGCCGGCTCCGACATGCCGCCCGGTCGTGGCGCTGACGTTGTAGACAACGCCCTTGGCCGAAGCCTTGATCTCGGAGGTCGTCAACCGGTCGAGGCGCTGGTCCTCCCGCGTCAGCAAGGCCTGCTGATCGGCCATCGCAGCCTTCAGCTCCCTCTCCTCAATTGCGAGGCGCTGCGTGTCATAGGTGATGGAGAGCTGCTTCTGCGAGAGGTCGGCGAGGCTGCGCAGTTCGTCGCCCAGGAACAGCCCACGAGTCAGTCCATCGAGCTGAACCGTCTTCTGATTGAGCTTGGCCTCTGCCGCCTTCTTCTCCTGGATCGCGGCATTGAAGGCTTGCGTCGTCGACTTCACCATGTCGGGGCTCGCCACGTCGCGAGCGACCATGCCGACCTGACGCTCCATCAGCACCCGCTTCTCCTCGCCCGATGCGTTGGCCGAGGCGATCTTGGCCCTGAGCTCCTCGACCTGCGCCCGGAGAACCTGCGTCATCTGAGCGGACTGATCCCGGATCGCCCGGTCGAGGGCAGCGAGGTAGGCCTCGTTCGAGGTTCGCTTGTTCTCGGCGGCCAGCGCGCGCTCCCGCAATTCGGAAACCCGTCCGGCAAGCTGGATCGCCGTGGCGCGATCAAGACGGTCGTTGGTGATCTGGGCCACCAGCGAACCGGGCTCGACGCTGTCCCCGGCAGCGACCGGGATCGCCCCGATATCGCCCGCGATCGGGGCCGTGAGCAGGGTGATCGGGGCGTTGACCACCGCGCGATCGGACTGGTCCGCCACCAGGGGAGGAAGAACCGAGGTACCGATCAGGATCGCCAGAACCGAGGCAAGACCGACGCTCGACACGCGGACGAGCCGGCCATGGCGGTGCTCGGGCGCAGACGTGAGGGTAGGCTGTGACAAGAGGCCAACTCCAGGCGCGTGGAATGGGTCGCTCTGCGGACTGCAACCATTCGGATCACCGACCGTGCGACGCCCCCTGAATTGCTGCGGTGCCGAAAGGGTTGCGAAAATTTTTCATCAATTTGCAGCGAACGCGGCAATTCAAGAATATATTCTGGCATGAACAACGCCCGCACAGCGTATACGTAAATCCAATTGACGGTTGCAGTGCGGTCGATTGACGGAAATATGGCAGAAATGCAGTCATATTTGCTCAATTTCCTGTGAGATGGGGTGCTGGGTGCAAAGATCGATTGCAGGATGGTACCCTGCGGTACTTTGCGCAGGGCAAAGTAGGCGGCCATCGCGAGGCTCGTGGCGCGGTGAGCCGCCCGATAGCAGCAAGCGGACCGAGTTCCACCATTCAGTCACGCGCTCCAGCGTCGGCCGGGTCGACGACGTGAACTTCAGCGTCGGCACTGCGATCCGGCGCTCGGTCACGCTGCACGCCCTACTGCCGGTCGTACTGAGCCTGGTGCCGGCCTAGCGGAGCGACCGCTACATCCTGATGCGCGACGACATCGTCAGGATCGACCCGGATACCTACCAGGTCGTGGACGTGATCCAGGGCTGAGCGAAGTCGGAGCCGCGGGCGGAACCGGACGGTCCCGCCCACGGAGCAGCGGCGTGGTCATTCGGGATCGACTCGCTGTCGTCCGTGACGACATCTTCGGCCCGGTCGGGGGTTGGATAACCGGCGCATCCTCGAACGGGCGAGCGGCAACGAGGGCGATCGAGCGCTGGGCCGGCTCGAAGGGCATCGTGGCCGACCCGGAGACGACCAGCCCCGCCATGCTCCTCAGATCTGAGGGCTGGCACGGGTCCAGGACACAAGCCCAAGGCAGGTTCCTTTAAGGTATATCTCTGGATCCGGACACGCCCAACAAAACGTTCTTCGAATGCAGACCGTTCCGAACGAGCAAGTACGTTGCTCAATGGGTTCGCGTACGCCGCTTCTTCGTCGCTCGTACATCACCATTTCCTGCGTCAACAGACGCGGCGGAACGGTTTAGGTCGTCAGAACGTCTCTCGTGACCTGTCCTCGCGCCATGCGGCGCATTGGTTCGAGAGCATGCTCGCCACCACTCACCTCGCCCTCATCAATGTCTTCACCGGCGACATCCAAGGAGGCCTTGGCCCGTTCCTGGGCACCTGGCTCGCTCAGACTGGAGGCTGGTCGCCTGCGCGTGTCGGGTTCGTCACGACACTGGTAGGGGTCAGCGCCCTGTTCCTGAGCGGGCCTGCCGGAGCCGTTGTCGACCGGATCGGGCGGCCCCGCTTGCTCATCGCCGCCGCCTGTGCTGCCATCCTCGCGGGCACGTTGCTCATCCTGCCAGCCACGTCCTTCCCGGCCGTGTTCGCCGCCCAAATGGTCGCCGCCGCCGGCGGTGTGCTGCTGTTGCCTGCTATCACAGAACTCACCCTCGGCATCGTCGGCAAGGACCGCTTTCCTAAGCAACAGGGCCGTAACCAGGCCTACAACCATCTCGGCATCCTGATCGCTGCCGGCCTGATCAGTTTCGGAACCGCTTATTTCGGGGCGGCCGTGGCCTTTTGGGTGCTCGGCGCCATGGCGGTGCTGGCCATCGTTGCGACGCTGACGACGCCGGGCCACTGCTACAACGGGCGCCGCGCCGTCGGCTGGAAGGAAGATGACCCAGACGACAAGCCGGAGCGCGCGACGACCCGCAGCGTGCTCTCGAACCGCAAGCTGATGGTGCTGGCGGTAGCGCTCGCCCTGTTCAACCTCGGCAACGGTGGGATGTTGACCCTGCTCGGCCAGAAACTCGTCGCCGCCGGAAGCGACGCAACGGCCTGGACTGCCCGCTACGTCATGGTGGCGCAGTTGGTGATGATTCCGGTGGCGCTATTTGCGGGCTCGCTCGCCGACAAGCGCGGTCGTCGCAAGCTCCTATTGGTCGCACTGGCGGTGCTGCCCGTGCGCGCAGCCCTGTCCGCCTTCATCGACGACCCAGTCTGGCTGATCTCGGCCGAGATCCTCGATGGAGTGGCTTCCGGCATCGTCGGCGTGGCCGTACCGGTGGTGGTGGCCGACCTCACCTGGGGCTCAGGCCGAACCCAGACGGCGCTTGGCACTGTCAACGCGGTACAGGGCATCGGCGGCGCGCTTTCGGCCTGGTACGGCGGCCTAGCCCAATCCGTTCTCGGCTGGAGTGGCTCGTTCCTGGCGCTTGGGGCACCTGCCCTGATCGCGCTCGCCCTCGTCATCTGGCTTGATGCAACCTCGGAGCCCGGTCGTCGAACCCAGCGGCGCGAGCGCCTAGCCGCCAGCCTGAAGCCCGCCTGACGCCTCGGGTGAATGCCGGTGCATCATCGAACGCCACTCTGGCCCGCACGCCGAGCGTCGGATGGAGCTCGCGCCTCAACGCTAGCCATGCATCGCATGCATTGCTCTCCTGGAGAACGATTTCCGTGCTTTGACCGTTGCAGACCCCTCCCGTTGCCCGAGCCTCTGGCCGCCCAGCGAGCGGCCGGTGCGAAAGGAGAAGGAGTATGGCGTCGCTGCTGGACTACGAACACGGCGATCGCCGGACGGCAGAGTTCCACCGCGGCTTCACACATGGAGCACAGGCTCAGTTCGACGTGGCAAGCGGCCATCGCTCCGCGGATCACGCGAGCCTGCTGCGAGATTGGCTGATCCGGTCGGTGCGGGACTGGACCGCCAGACCCGGCGAGGCCGGGGAGCCGCCACCCCCCTCGTGGCTGCAACCGTCATGACTGCATCCCCGCAGAAACAGGATGACCTTGCGACCGACGAAGGCCGGCACGCCTCCGAGGCGGCGGGCCGGGCGCAGCTGGAACGGGCGCTCGAACGGCGGAGCCCTGCGGAGCGCTCCGACTTTTGGAAAGCCGTGGACCACCTCTACACTTTCGTCGAGCCCCACTCTCAGGGTGATTCCATGACGCCAACAGCCCCAGGAGAGCCCACACATTTCAAGGCGTCGGCGTCGCGCGCCTTCACCTTCTTCGCGGGCAAAGTGGCCAAGTGGGCTGGCCATCCCCTCGCTTTTGCGCTGGGAACCGCCGTCGTCGTCGGCTGGGCCGGCACTGGCCCATTCTTCGGCTACTCGGAAACGTGGCAGCTCGTCATCAACACGGGCACCACCATCGTGACGTTTCTGATGGTGTTCCTGATCCAAAACTCGCAGAACCGCGACGGGGCGGCCATCCAAGCCAAGCTCGACGAACTCATCCGGGCCAGCGCCGCTCAAAACCGCTACATCGGTATCGAGAACCTTACCGAGGAAGAACTCTACGAGTTGCGACAGCGCTGCGAGACGTGCGCCATGGCCGAGCGCTTGGACGATGCTCGCGAGGCGGCCGACGAGGCCGAGGCCAGAGCGCGGGACCGAGCGAGGATGGCGGCGGAACGGTTCGGCTAGATTGGCGCCACCTTCACCGGCCGGAAGCATGTGGGTGCTCCCGAGGCGATGAAATTGCTGACCGATGCCTCCCTCGGTCAACAGGTCGAGGCCGACGTCTACGTTTCTTCCTTTAGGCAGGTCGTTGAGGCATGCTTTGAGGCTGCGGCAGACGCATCTGATACCGTCACTCGAGCGGCTCGAGTTCGGATGAGCACGAGCGTTTATCTTAAGTATTTCTATGACTATATCGTCTTTCTGCCCGCGCCTGGGATCAACTTCCCGGGCGAATGCGGCTTTTCCTCTGCTTCCGGAGTAATTCTGGCGTAGGGACACGCTGTGCAGGACGGCTTCGCAGTGCGTGAGGCAGAAATTCGGCACCGTCCCGTGCGGCGGGAGGTGGCAGCGCTCAGCGAAATTCTCCGCTGTCCCGCACATGGGGTGTTCCTCGGATCTTCAGAATCAAGGTCAGCCTAGCCGCAACCCTGCAACTTTTGATTTTGCCGTCAGAAAATCAGATTATCGTCGCGTCAAGGACGGATCTTGTACCAAAAGCAGACGATCCGTTAATCGCAGGCGAAGGTCCGTTGATGGCGCATCTGAGACATCCCGCAGGTGTCAGTCGAAGTCTGCTTTAGGAACAGCGACGAAGTACTTGTGTTCGGTACGAAGCCGACTGGACGTTTCGTTGCTGTGCTCAGGTAGGCGATTCTTATCACTACGGTTCACGCCATCATTTCGCACGGTAGGATTGCGGCTGACGCTTCAGCTCGGGTTGAGCCGCGCAGAGGTGAGCCATTTCCGGTTTGACGGGTGCTACGAAAGGTTGCTACGAAAGCTCGAGTAAGTGCGAGCAAAAGCCTTTTATCTGCAATGGACTAAGGCGCCCGGCGGCGAATCCCCCCCTCTCCGCCAAGTCGCCCCCAAGCCCCTCTGTGAACGGTATCTTTCTGATTCCGTCGGCTTCTGAGCGTGCTCCTGCTACGAAGCCTTGGGCAGATGGGGGGCTTGGCCCAGCGTCGGGGTATGTTCTCTTTCCGTCGCACCATCCCGGAAACGCCGCGTTTCGATAGGCCGGCCGTGCTGGGAACGGCAGGACCTCGACCATCGACGCTGTCTCCGCCCACGCCTTGAAGGCCGGCCGATGCGGCCGTTGCGGATGGTTCCCTTCGAACCAATGAATGGTCGGCCCGACAGGGCCGTGCTACGCCGTTCTCCTCGCCCACGACCGACCGAATCGGCCTGGTCGTGCGCCTCGCTGGGGGAGGACACGATGCCCGCGGTCGACCCTGACCCGACGCTCGCGACCCTGGCGACGGCGCGGGCCAATCCGGCACAGCGGCGTCTCGCCGGCATCGTCAGCCTCGCCTTCGGCGCCGTCACACTCGCGCTGCTGCCGATCGCGAGCCACCCGATGCCGCCGATGCCGGGCTTCGTGCCCGTCTACCAGTCGGCCCTCACCGTGGTCTACGCGCTGACCACCTACCTGTTCTTCTCCCAGTACCTGCACACGCGCTCGGTTCCGCTGCTCCTTCTCGGCGCCGGCAGCCTCTACGTGACGCTGATCGTCCTGCTTCAGCTCCTGTCGTTCCCCACCGTCCTCGCGCCGGGCCGCCTGCTCGGCGACGGGCCCGACACCACGACCTGGTTCTGGACCTTCTGGCACGTCGGACCGCCGCTGTTCGCGCTGCCCTACGCCATCATGGAGGGCGACGGGCGCAGCCGGTCCGTCCCGCCGGGGCGCGCCGCGCGCGTCGGCTGGTTCGCCGCGGCGACCGCCGCGGTCGCGGTCGTGCTCGCCGGCCTCGCAGCGACGCGCTACGTCCACCTGCTGCCGAAGAGCGTCGAGGGCGACGATTACTGGCTCCTGACCACCTCCGGCATCGGACCCGTCGTGGTGGCCCTGACGGTCGCCGCGCTCGCGGTCCTGTGCTGGACGACGCGGCTGCGCACCGTGCTCCAGCTCTGGCTGGCCGTCTCGCTGCTGCTGCTGGTGTTCGACAACATGATCACCCTGTCGGGCGCGGCGCGCGGCACGGTCGGCTGGTTCGTCGGACGGCTGGAAGCGCTCGTGGCCGGGCTGATCGTGCTCGGGGTCTATCTGCGCGAGGTCGATTTCCTCTACGCCCGGGCCGAGGCCGCCGCCGACGAGCGCGAGGCGCGCCGGGCCGAGCTGCAGCTCGCGCGCGACAACCTCGCTCTGGCCCTGGAGGCCGCCGAAATGGGCGATTGGGAGATCGACCTCGTGTCGGGCACGTCGCGCCGCACTCCGCGCCACGACGCGATCTTCGGCTACGACCGGCTGGCCGCGGGTTGGGACGTCGAAACCATCCTCCGCCACGTCGTCCCGGAGGACCGCGCCATGGCGCGGGCGGCGCTGCAGGGTGCCGACGGGCGGGAGCGCATCGACCTGCACTGCCGCATCCGCCGGGCCGACGACGGCGCGACCCGCTGGATCGCGCTGCGCGGCAAGGCCTATCTCGATGAGGCCGGCCGGACGCGCGGCCTGGCGGGCATCGTCATGGACACGACGCGCCAGCACGAGGCGGAGGAGCGCCTGAACCAGGCGCAGAAGATGGAGGCCATCGGTCAGCTCACCGGAGGCGTGGCCCATGACTTCAACAACCTGCTCACCATCATCGTGGGCAACCTCGACATGATCGTCCGCCGGCCCGAGGACGCGGGGCGCGTCGCGCGGCTGGCGACCTCCGGCCTGCAGGCGGCCAAGCGGGGCGCCGAGGTGACCGAGAAGCTCCTTGCCTTCTCGCGCCGCCAGGTGCTGCGGCCCGAGACGGTCAACCCGAACCGCCTGCTCAAGGACTTCCAGGGCCTCTTGCGGCGCGCGATGGGCGAAACCATCCAGGTGCGGCTCGACCTCGATGCCAGCCTCGATCCGGTCCGGCTCGACCCGGGGCAGTTCGAGAGCGCGGTGCTGAACCTCGCCGTGAACGCCCGCGACGCGATGCAGGGCGGCGGCGTGCTCACGGTCAGGACCTGCAACGCCCACCTCGACGCCGGCGAACTCGCCGACCGGCCGGACCTCTCCCCCGGCGCCTACGTGCTCGTGGCGGTGACGGATACCGGTCACGGCATGGACGCGGCCACGAAGGCGCGCGCGTTCGAGCCGTTCTTCACGACCAAGGAGGTCGGCAAGGGCACGGGCCTCGGTCTGAGCCAGGTCTACGGCTTCGTGCGGCAGGCCGGCGGCCACGCTCAGATCAAGAGCGAGGCGGGGCGCGGCACCAGCGTGGAGCTCTACCTGCCGCGCTCGGTCGGCCAGGTCGCTGAGAGCCAGCCGGTGGGACCGCTGCCGCTGCGCCGGGCGGCCGCCGGAGAGGTCGTGCTCGTGGTCGAGGACGAGCCCGCGGTGTTGGAAATGGCGGTCGAGAGCCTGGGCGAACTCGGCTACCGGACGCTGACCGCCACGCAGGCGAGCGAGGCGCTCGACCGCCTGCAGGGCCCGGAGCGGATCGACATCCTGTTCTCGGACGTGGTGATGCCGGGCGGGATGAACGGGGTCCAGCTCTCGGTCGAGGCGCGGCGCCTGCGCCCGGGCCTGCGGGTGCTGCTGACCTCGGGCTACACGGGCACGGCCCTCGACGACCAGGGCGTGCCCGCCGACTTGCCGCTCCTCAGCAAGCCCTACCAACGCGAGGAGCTGGCGACCAAGATGCGGCTGGTGCTGGGCCGCGCCTGATCCTGAACGACAAGCCCGGCCGCGGTGCGGTTCGGGCGTTCACGGACCTGCCCGGCTTGGTTGGCGGCGACGTCGCTCCGTTCGCGCCCGGCCAAGTGGAGGCCGCCCCCGGCTTCGGTCGACGCCGCCGGTCGCGGGGGTAGCGGGGCCGCTCAAGACCCGACATAGGCCGTGAGCTCGTCCGGCGTCCCGTGCGGGAATGCCTGCCGCAGGTGGTCGAGGAAGGCCGACACGCGGGCGCTGAGCAGCCGGCGCGAGGGATAGAGCGTCCAGAGCGCGATCTCGGGAGCGTCGACGTCGCCCCAGTGGACCAGCCTGCCCGCCGCGAGGTCGCGGCTGACGAGCGAGATCGGCAGGCTCGCGGCCCCGACGCCGACCCGGACGGCGTCGCGGATCATGATGAGCGACGACAGGGTGAGGACCGGCTCGAAGGCGAGGCGCGACCGCCCGCCCGGCGCCATCAACGGCCAGACTCCGCTCCGGCCGTCCCCGCCGCGGACCACGGCCGGCACCGGCCGGTCATCCTCCGGCCGGCCGAGATCCGGGCTCGCCACGACGACCAGCCGGTCGCGCAGGAAGGCGCGGCCGACGAGGCTCTCGTCCGCCTCCGGGTTCACCCGGATCACCAGATCGTAGCCCTCCTCGACCATGTCGACGGCCCGGTCCTCCGTCGTCACCTCCAGGCGCACGGCCGGGTGCTTCACCGCGAACTCCGCGGCAAGCTTTCCCATGGCGACCTGCGAGAACAGGAGCGGCGCGCTGATCCGCAGCCGGCCGCGCGGCGTCCCCCCGCCCGAGGCGATGGCGGCCGCCGTCTCGTCGAGTTCGGCCAGCAGGGCCCCCGTGCGCTCGTGCAGCGCCCGGCCTTCCTCGGTGAGCTTGAGGAGGCGCGTCCCCCGCTCGAACAGCCGCAAGTCGAGGCTCGCCTCCAGTTCGGTGACCCGCCGGGACAGCGTCGCCTTCGGACGACCGGAGGCGCGGGCCGCCCGCCCGACGCCGCCGTGCCGGGCGACGAGGTTGAAGTCGGCGAGGGCGAGAAGGTCCATGTGTTCCACCAGTGAGACGGCCTGTCCTAACAGCTCGTCTATCGGGCGGAATATGGATCATTAGGTTTCCGGAGGCCACTAGGCACCAACCGGAGAGAACACCATGACCATCCTCGTCACCGGCGCGACCGGCACCGTCGGCCGCAACGTCGTCGATCAACTCCTCACGCGCGGCGCCGACGTCCGCGCCCTCGTCCGCGACACCGCCAAGGCCAACCTCCCGGCCGGCGTCGCGACCGTGCAGGGCGACCTGCTCGACATCGATGCGGTGCGCGGCGCGCTGTCGGGCGTCTCGACGTTGTTCCTGCTCAACGCCGTCGTGCCCGACGAATTCACTCAGGCGCTCATCGTGCTGAACGCCGCCCGCGAGGCCGGGATCGAGCGGATCGTCTACCTCTCGGTGATCCACGCCGACGTCTCCGTGAACGTGCCCCACTTCGCCGGCAAGTTCGGCGTCGAGCGCATGATCGAGCGGATGGGCATGGCCGCCACCATCCTGCGCCCCGCCTACTTCATGCAGAACGACCTCACGGTCCGGGACGTGGTGCGCGAGCACGGAATCTACCCGATGCCGGTCGGGGCGAAGGGCATTGCCATGGTCGATGCGCGCGACATCGGCGAGGTCGCCGCGCTCGAACTCATCCGCCGCGAGCGGGCGGCCACCCCGCTCCCGCTCGACCGGATCAACCTCGTCGGCCCGGACCCGCTGACGGGGCCGGGCCTCGCCGCGATCTGGTCCGCGGTGCTGGGCCGGCCCGTCGCCTATCCGGGCGACGACATCGCCGGCTTCGAGCGGAACCTGCGCCAGTTCATGCCGGGCTGGATGGCCTACGACATGCGGCTGATGGGCGAGCGCTTCCTCACGGACGGCATGGTGCCCGAGGCCGGCGACGTCGAGCGCCTGACCGCGCTGCTCGGCCGGCCGCTGCGCTCCTATCGCGATTTCGCCGCCGAGGCCGCTTCCTGAGCCGCGACCCGCATCCTCAAGGTCACAGGAGACCCGTCATGATCTATTCGACCGCCACCGTCCCGGTGAACCCGGAGGGCGAGACCCCGCTGACCCGCGAGCAGGCCTGGGCCGGCCTGGTCAAAAAGGCGCGCGACGCCCGCCTGTTCCTGCCGCCCGGCCTCTGCACCCGCTGCGACGTCGTGGAGGAGAGCGCGACGCACCTCGTGCGCGAGGCCACCATCGGCGGGCAGGACCTGCGCGAGATCATCACCTTCGAGCCGCAGGCCAAGGTCACCTTCTTCCAGGCCACGGGACCGCGGGAAGGCGCCATCGTCAACGAGCTGTTCGAGGACGGCTCCGGTGTGCTCCGGCTTCGGTTCTACTGCTACCTGGGCCTGCGCGGGAAGGCGCCGAACGGCCCGGAGGAACGGGCCGAGCAGGCGCAGTTCGACGGCGAGACGGGCTACAGGGCGGCCCTCGTCTCGACGCTGAAGCGGACCCGCGAGCTCCTGGCGGACGGCAAGCTCTAGGAACTGTCGGCATTGTCCGAGACGGTGCCGTCCGTGCCGCGGCGCCTTCCCGGTGACGGCCGACGCACGACCGGCACGGATTTTTCCCGCGATTGGGTCGGTCGAGGCACATCGGCGTCGATCGTGCATCTGGTACGAACCGGACCCGGAGGTCCGCCGTGCAAGAGGATGCGCGTCAGCGATGAGACAGGGCGAGAGGAGCCCCCCGACCAACCGCGTCGGAGCGATCTGCCGATCCCTCCGGCGGGCCATCGTCGAGCGAGCCCTGACCCCGGGAGATCGGTTGCCCGAGGACGCGCTCGGCGAACGGTTCAGCGTCAGCCGCACCATCGCGCGCCAGGCGCTGGTTCAGCTCGCGGGCGAGGGCTTGGTCGAGCTGCGCCGGAACCGCATCGCCGTGGTGGCGAGCCCGAGCTGGGAGGAGGCACGCGACACCTTCGACGTGCGCATCAGCCTCGAGCGCCTCGTGGTCCAGCGGCTCGCCGGCCGGCTCAGCGCCGAGCAGCGGGCCACGCTCGAAGCGCATATCGAGGGCGAGGAGCGGGCGAGCGGCGGTTCCGAGGCCGCCTCGATCCGGCTCGCCACGGAGTTCCACCTGCTGCTCGCCGAGATGACCGGCAGCCCGGTGCTCAACCGCTACGTCGCCGAGATGGGCTACCGCTGCGCCCTGATCCTGTCGCTCTACAGCCGGCCGCACTCGTCCGACTGCGCGGTGAGCGAGCACCGGGGCATCGTGGCGGCCCTGGTCGAGGGTGATGCCGGGCGGGCGGTCGCCCTGATGGACCACCATCTCGACGCGGTCGCGGAAAGGGCGCGCATCCTCGACGAGCCTCGGCGCGAGCGCGACCTCCTTCGCCTGCTCGCGCCCTACGTCGACGGATGACCGGTCAGGCCGCCGCGCCCTGTCGTTCGAGAAGCCGCTCGGCGCTGTCGTTCCACACCTCCATGGAGACGATCAGCCCCTCCCGCACGGTGAAGCGATCGACGTAGCGGTTGCCCTCGAACGGGGTGCCATCCGGCCACGCGCCGTAGAGCGTGCCGAGGCTGTAGACGGTGGTGACGCCCTCGCCGGGCACCACGTCGAGCCGCTCCATCCGCTTCTTGACCCAGGCGTAGCGGCCGGCGTTGAAGGCCGTGACCTCGCGCGGATGATGGAACACCCGGCCCCCCGTGAAGACGATCGCGATGCCGGGCGCCATGTAGCGCGCCGCCGTTTCCGGATCCGGCACCATCGAGGCCTCCAGATAGGCCGTCACCGCCGCCGCATCGCGCGCGGCCCCCGCTTCCTTGTCATCCATGCCGAGACCTCCGTGCTGCCGGGCGCCGATCATGCCCATGTCCTCCCGCGAGAATGACGAAGGCGTGACGAGTGTGCATGCAGAAAGTGTATGCACTTTGCCGGCACTTTGTGCACACTTCTCGGGCAGACGTCGAACGATTCGGAAAATGTGAGAGAAAACAAAGCCGCGTCGGCTGGCACGGCTGTTGCGGACGTCGGTCGACCACAAACGGGATCGGATCGCCATGCCCCACCGCCTCGACGCAGCCCGATCTCTCACGCGGCGCCTCGCCCTCGGCGCCCTTCTGGCGGGGTTCGCGAGCCTCGGCCCCGTCCAGGCCGCCGAACCGATCCGGATCGGTCTCGTCACCGCGCTCAGCGGACAGTCGGCGAAGTCGGGCGAGGCGATCTCCCGCGGGATCGGGCTGGCGATCGAGGAGATCAATAGCGGCGGCGGCGTCCTCGGCCGGCCCCTGGAACTCGTCGCCCGCGACGACGAAGCTAACCCGTCGAAGGGCGTGCTCGCCGCCCGCGAGCTGATCCAGCGGGCCGGGGTCGTGGCACTGATCGGCGGCCTCGACACGCCGGTCTCGATGGCGATCGTGCCGATCGCCAACCAGATGAAGGTGCCCTTCGTCGGGCCCTGGGCGGCCGGCACCGGCATCACCCGCAACGGGGCGGCGGACAACTACGTGTTCCGGGTCTCCGCCGTCGACGCCCTCGTGGACGAGGCCCTCGTCGCCTACGCGGTGAAGACCTACGGCGCCAAGAAGCCCGGCGCGATCCTCGTCAACAACGCCTGGGGCGAGTCGAACCAGCAGGGCATCGTCGCGGCGCTGAAGGCCGCGGGCCTCCCCAGCGCCGGCATCGAGAAATACGAGGCCAACGACATCGACATGGTGCCGCAGCTGTCGCGGCTGCGCGAGGCGGGGGCCGACGCGCTCTTCCTCGTCGGCAATGTCGGCCCCTCGGCCCAGGTGGTGAAGTCCCTCGACCGGATGGGCTGGACCGTGCCGGTGATCTCCCATTGGGGGCCGGCCGGCGGGCGCTTCGACGAACTCGCGGGCCCCGGCGCGGCGCGGGTGCACTTCGTGCAGACCTTCACCTTCGCGGGCAACGACAGCCCGAAGGCGAAGGCAGTGCTCGACGCGCTGAAGGCGAAGTACCCGGCGATCAAGTCCATGGCCGATGTCACGCCCGCGGTCGGCATCGCCAACGCCTACGACGCCACGCACCTGATCGCCCTCGCGATCAAGGCTGCCGGCGCCACCGAGGGGCCAAAGGTCCGCGACGGCTTCTACAAGGTCCCGGCCTATGCCGGCCTGATCAAGACCTACGAGGCGCCGTTCGCCCCGGACCGGCACGACGCCCTGAAGCCGGACGACTACATCTTCGCCAGCTTCCGGAACGGCGAGATCGTCGCGGTGTCCAAGTGAGGCGCCCTTCGAGCCGCCGTTCGAGCCTGCGGCCGGGGAGGCGCCCGTGCTGACCGGAACCCTCGTGAGCGGGCTCGGCCTCGGCAGCATGTACGGGCTGGTGGCGCTCGGCTTTCACATCACCTTCGCGGTGTCCGGCACCGTGAACTTCGCGCAGGGCAGCGCCGTCGCCCTCGGGGCGGTGCTGGGCTACGCCTTCGGGGTCCAGCTCGGCTGGCCGATGCCGCTGGCAATCACCGCGGCCCTGGCCGGCTGCGCGCTGCTCGGGCTCGCGGTCGAGCGGTTGCTGGTGCGCCCCTTCGTGGTGCGCGGCTCCGACGCGTGGCTCCTGGCCACGGTGGCCGGCGGAATCATCCTCGACAACGTCCTGCTGTTCACCTTCGGCAAGGAGCCGCGCAGCCTGCCGTCCTCCCTGGTCTCGGCGCCCGTTCAGGTTCTCGGCGCGGGCATCTACCCGCTCCAGCTCGTGATCCCGGTGGTCGGCATCGCCGCCGCCGTGGCGATCCGCGCCGTGTTCCGCGGGACGGAACTCGGCCGCGTGCTGCTGGCGGTGGCGCAGAACGCCGAGGCCGCGCGGCTGATGGGCATCGACGTCGCCCGCACCGTGGCCTGCGCCTTCGCGCTCTCGGCCGTGCTCGCGGGCGCGGCGGGCCTGCTGATCGCGCCGCTCTTCTCCGTCTCGGCCGAGATGGGCGCGCTGTTCGGCATCAAGGCCTTCGCGGTGGCGATCCTCGGCGGAATCGGCTCGGCCACCGGCGTGGTGCTGGCGGGCCTGCTCTACGGCCTCGTGGAGGCGGGCGTCACCGCCACGCTCGGCTCCGGCGCGACCCAGATCGTCGTGTTCTCGGTCATCATCCTGGCGCTGGCGCTCCGCCCGAACGGTCTGCTCGGCCGCGCCGCCGTCAACAAGGTCTGACCCATGCGCTCGCTTCTCCGGGCGCCGGCCGCGATGCCGCTCGCCATCCTCGCCCTGACGCTCGCCGGCCTCGGCCTCGTCGGGCTGACCAGCGGCTACAGCCACTTCGTCATCGCCCTCGTGGCGCTGACGGTGCTGGCCGGCACCGGCCTCAACGTCCTGCTGGGGCTCGCCGGTCTGATCTCCTTCGGCCATGCCGGCTTCTACGCGCTCGGCGCCTATGCGAGCGCGATCCTGACGCTGAAAGGCGTGAGCTTCTGGCTGGCGCTTCCCGCCGCGGCCGGGATCGCCGCCCTCGTCGGCGCGGCGCTCGCCGTGCCGGCGATGCGGGTGCGCGGGCCCTACCTCGCCATGGTGACGATCGCCTTCGGCTTCCTCGTCGAGCACGCGCTGATCGAGGGCGGCGAACTGACCGGCGGCCAGAACGGCCTCGTGGTCGCGACCGGCCCGAGCCTGTTCGGCCTTCCCCTCGGCGAGCGCGACCTCGCGATCCTGGCGGTGATCGGGGCGGGCCTCAGCCTCTACGGCTTCCACCGGCTCCGCCACGCCCGCCTCGGCCAGGCCTTGCGCGCGGTGCGCGACGCGGACGTCGCCGCCGCCTCGCTCGGTTTCGATCCGGTCCGGGTGAAGACCGCCGCCTTCGCGATCTCGGCGGCGCTGACCGGGCTCGCGGGCGCGGTGCTGCCGCCGCTGATGCTGTTCATCGCGCCGAGCTCGTTCCCGTTCACCCAGTCGATCCTGTTCGTCCTCGCGGTGGTGGTCGGCGGGGCCGGCACCGTGCTCGGACCGCTGTTCGGCGCGCTGGTGACGGTGCTGCTGCCCGAGGCGCTCGCCGGGCTCGCCGAGTACCGGCTGCTGTTCTTCGGCCTGACCACCCTGGTCGTGCTTTGGCTCGTGCCGGCCGGCCTCGTCGGCAGCCTCGCCCGGCTGCTGCCGCGGGGCGGTGAGGCGCGCCCGGAGGCGGCGGCCGAGGCGCCGAGCTTTCTACACCGGGAAGCGAGCGAGTCGCTGACGGTCGAGGGGCTCGGCATCGCCTTCGGCGGCATCCGGGCGGCCGACGGCGTCGCCTTCGAGGCGCGGCCCGGCGCGATCACCAGCGTGATCGGACCGAACGGGGCCGGCAAGACGACCGTCCTCAACATGATCTCGGGGTTCTACCGGCCGAGCGCCGGCACGATCCGTCTCGGCGCGCGCGACCTCGCCGGACATCCGGCCCACGCCATCGCCCGCGCCGGGATCGCCCGTACCTACCAGACGACGCGGCTGTTCGGCACGCTCAGCGTCGTCGAGAACGTCACGCTGGCCCGTGCGCCGGGGCGTCTGCTGCGCCGAGCCCAGGCGCGGGACCGGCAGGAGGCGGCGGCCCTGCTGGCCTTCGTCGGCTATGCCGGCGCCCTCGACCGGCCGGCCAGCGAGCTGCCGCATGTCGATCGGCGGCTCGTCGAGATCGCTCGCGCGCTCGCCGGAGCCCCCCGGGTCCTGCTTCTCGACGAGCCGGCCGCTGGCCTCGCCCGCGCCGAGACCGACCGCCTCGGGGCGCTGCTGCGCCGGATCGCGGCCTGCGGCATCGCGGTGATCCTCGTCGAGCACGACATGCCCCTGGTGATGGGCGTGTCCGACCGCATCCTCGTCATGGATGCGGGCCGCCCGATCGCCCGCGGCACCCCCGCCGACGTGCGCCGCGACCCCGCCGTGCTGCGGGCCTATCTCGGGGCCGCCGAAACTCCGGCCCGGCCGCGATCCGCCCCCTGGAGCGGCCCGGCCGACCCGGTGCTGGCCGCCCACGACCTCAGCGCGGGATACGGCGCGGCGCCCGTCCTCGATCGCATCGACCTTGCGGTGCGGCCCGGCGAGACCGTGGCGCTGCTCGGCTCGAACGGGGCCGGCAAATCGACGGCGATGCGGGCGCTCTCGGGCCTGCTCCGGCCGGTCGAGGGCTCGGTGGTGCTGGCCGACGCGCCGATCGCGGCGCTACCGGCGCACAAGATCGCGCGCCGCGGCCTCGCCCTGGTTCCGGAGGGCCGGCAGGTCTTCCCCGAACTCACGGTCGTGGAAAACATCCGCCTCGGCGCGTGGAGCCGCGGCGGCCGGGTCGATCCGGCCGAGGTCGAGGCCCTGCTCGACCGCTTCCCGCGCCTGCGCGAGCGGGCGGGCAGCCGCGCCGGCCTGCTCTCGGGCGGGGAACAGCAGATGCTGGCGATCGCCCGGGGGATGATGGCGCGCCCGCGCATCCTCCTGCTCGACGAGCCCTCCCTCGGGCTCGCGCCCGCGATCATCAACAGCCTCTACGCCACCGTCGCCGAGCTGCGCGACGCGGGCACGACGATCCTGATCGTCGATCAGATGGCGGCGCTCGCGCTGACCGTGGCGGACCGGGGCTACGTCCTGGAGCAGGGGCGCGTCGCCGCGTCCGGCACGGCCGCGGAACTCAAGGCGGATGCGGCGCTCGAAGCGGCCTATCTCGGCGCCGCCTGACGCCGCGCGCTTTCCCGACGACAGGAGCGAGACTCTTCCCGTGACGACATCCGAGCCGACTGTGTCGAGCCATGGCCGCTACGCCTATTCCGCCCTGCCGGACCGGCCGGTCTACGACTGGCCCGGCGGCCGGCGCCTCGCGGTCTACCTCGCCCTCAACCTCGAAACCTTCGACTTCGGCTCGGGCCTCGGCGCCGAACTGGCACCGGGCGGGCCGCAGCCGGATGTGCTGAACTACGCCTGGCGCGACTGGGGCAACCGGGTCGGCGCGTGGCGGATCCGCGACATGCTCGACGAGCTGGGCCTGCCGGCCAGCGTGCTGGTCAACAGCCGGATCTACCGCGACTGCCCGGGCCTGATCGAAGCCTTCCGTGCCCGCGGCGACGAGATCGTCGGGCACGGGCGCAGCAATTCCGAGCGGCAGGGTACGCTCCCGGAGGCCGAGGAGCGGGCGCTGATCGCCGAGGCGACCGCGGTGCTGACGCGGGAGGAGGGAAAGGCGCCGGCGGGCTGGCTCGGACCCTGGATCTCGCAGTCGCGGGTCACGCCGGACCTGCTGGCGGAGGCGGGCTACCGCTACCTGCTCGACTGGTGCCACGACGACCAGCCGATCTGGTTCGCCACCCGCGGCGGCGGGCGCATCCTCTCGGTGCCCTATCCGCAGGAGCTGAACGACATCCCGGCCATCGTCGCCCGCAAGGACGGTCCCCGCGCCTTCGCCGAGGCCATCGCGGACGGCTTCGACGAGATGCTCGACCAGTCGCGCCGCGCGCCGCTGGTGATGGGCATCGCGCTCCATCCCTACATCGTCGGCCAGCCGCACCGCTTGCGCCCCCTGCGGCAGGCGCTCGAACGGATCGCCGGGCACCGGGACAGGGTCTGGCTCACCACCTCCGGCGCGATCGCGGCGCACGTCGCCAAAATGGCGGAGTAGCGGCACCGTGCGGCCGGGCTCACGCAGCCGTCTCCCGCTCGATCCGAGCGGGCAACCGGGGGGACGCCGCCATGGATCGTAGCGAAGACCATCGACCCGTCGCGCCGACCGCGTCGCGGCGGGCACTTCTCCTGACCTCCGCGGCTGCCCTGGGGGCGACGACCATGCCGACCCGTCTCTTCGCTGAGGCGAGCGCCGCCCGCGGCGCCCTCGCCCGATCCGGCCAGGGCATGGTGACGAGCCCGCACGAACTCGCCAGCGAGGCCGGGCGAGAGGTGCTGCGGGCAGGGGGCAACGCCATCGAGGCGGCGATCGCCATCAACGCCACCCTCTGCGTGACCTACCCGCATTTCTGCGGCCTGGGCGGCGACGCGTTCATGATCGTCAGCGACCGCCAGGGTGCCAGCTTCACCCTGTCCGGCATCGGTCAGGCGGCCGCGAATCTGCCGGAGGACGGCCGGCCGATCCCGTTCCGCGGCCCCGGATCGGCGATCACGGCGGCGGCGGCCGTCGATACCTGGGACCAAGCCTTCACCTACAGCCAACGGGCCCTGGGCGGGCGGCAATCCTGGAAGGGGCTGTTCCAGCGCGCCATCGCCTACGCGGCGGACGGCTTTCCCCTGACGCCGTCGCAGCGCTTCTGGTCGAACTTCCGCGCCAAGGAGATCGGCAACTGGCCCGATATCGTGCGCGTGTTCACCGACGCCGGCCGCATCCCGGAGGCTGGGGAGACGTTTCGCCAGCCCGACCTCGCCCGCACGCTCACGACGCTGGCGGAGAATGGCGGCCGCGACTTCTACGAGGGCGAGTTGGCCCGCCGCATCGCGCGCGGGCTGCAGCAGGCGGGCTCGCCGCTGACGGCGGACGACCTCGCCCGCTGCCGGGCGCGCAACGAGAGCGCGCTGCGCGTGCCCTATCGCGGCGGGGAACTCATCAGCCTGCGCCCGCCGACCCAGGGGCTGACGACCCTCGAGATCATGGGCGTCCTCGACCGCTTCGACCTAGCCTCCGTCCCGGAGGGCAGCGCCGATTACTACCACCTCCTCGTCGAGGCGGTGAAGCTCGCCTTCATCGACCGCAACCGCTTCATCGCCGATCCCGATTTCGCCGAGGTCCCCGTCGAGAGGCTGTTGTCGGCCGCCCATCTCGACGCGCTGGCCCGGGGCATCGATCGGCGCAAGGCGGCGCCCTGGCCGCACGTCTTCAAGACCGGCGACACCGTCTTCATCGGGGCGGCCGACCGGGACGGCAACTGCGTCAGCCTGCTCCAGACCGTCTATTTTGACTGGGGAAGCGGCGTCGTCGCGGGCGATACCGGCATCCTCTGGCACAATCGCGGCGCGGCCTTCAGCGTGGAGCCCGGCAGCATCAACAGGCTGCGCCCCGGCGCGCGCCCGTTCCACACTCTCAATCCCGGAATGTATTTCCGGAACGGTCGTCCGCGGCTGCTCTACGGGACGCAGGGCGCGGACGGGCAGCCGCAGACGCTGTCGGCGGTGCTGACGCGCCTGATCGATTACCGCATGGATCCGCTCACCGCCCTCGCGCGGCCCCGGTTTCTCCTCGGCAAGACCTTCTCGGACAACCGCGACAGCTTGAAGCTCGAACTCGACGCGGGACAGGCCGTGTTCGACGACCTCAAGGCGCGGGGCCACGAGATCAGCCCCATTCCCGCACAGAGCCCCTTGGCCGGCCATCCGGGGGCGATCCGCATCGAGGATGACGGCAGCTTCGTCGGCGCTCACGATCCGCGCAGCGATGGCTTGGCGCTGGGCCTCTGATTTGGTTGTCGGGTGATTGCTTCGGGTTGGTCCTCATTCCGTCATCGCGAGGCGAAGCCGAAGCGATCCAGAGCGCGACTTTTTCGGAGATGTCGCGCCCTGGATTGCCACGGCTTCGCCTCGCAATGACGGGAAGCGGCATCGGAGCGATCAACCGAACGCCGTCTCACGCCGCCGCAGCCGCGAGGCTTCTGGTGGCCTTCGCATCCCGGACGGGCGACAGGCCGAACATGCGGCGATACTCGCGCGTGAACTGCGGAACGCTCTCGTAGCCGACCGCGAAGGCGGCAGCGCTCGCCGACAGGCCCTCCGTGACCAGCAGGCGACGCGCCTCGATCAGGCGCAGGTGCTTCTGGAACTGCAGCGGCGAGAGCGAGGTCACCGCGCGGAAATGCTGGTGGAACGATGACGGGCTCATCCCGGACGCCGCCGCCAGCCGCTCGACCGGGAGGTGTCCGGCGAACTCGGCCCGCAGCAGCGCGACCGCGCGCGTGATCCGCTCGACGTGGCCGTCCGGCCACCCCAGGCGCCGGATGGCGGCCCCGTGCCGCCCCGCCAGCAGCCAGTAATGCATCTCGCGCACGAGCTGCGCGCCGAGCACAGGGATCGACGCCGGTCGGTCGAGGAGGCGCATCAGGCGCAGGGCCGCGTCCGCCGTCTCCGCTTCGGTCGGGTCGACCCGGACCGGAACGAGGTCGGCCTGCGGCTCGACCGGCATCTGCGCGGCCAGGTCGGCGATGATGGCCGGGTCGAGTTCCAGCACGAGGGAGAGGTAGGGCGCGGCGATGCTGGCCCGGGTGATCTGGCTCACCGTCGGGACGTCCGCCGTGACCAGGAGGGAATCGCCCGCCCCGAACGCGAAATCCCGCGTGCCCATGGTGACATGCTTGCCGCCCTGCAGAACCAGACAGACCAGCGGTCGCGAGATGTCGTGAAGCAGGCCGCTGGGGCCGGTCGCCCGCACGGTCGAGAGTCCCGGAATGGAGGTGGCCGCGATGCCGGTGTCGTTCCGGTTCGTCTCGGCGTGGCGGCGGACGAGGGCGAGAAGGGTCGTCATGGGAAGATAACGTACCTCATCCCTCGCGTGAAAGCACAGCTCTTCGGAGGATCAGGCAAGAACTCGCGAGCTTCCGGCAACAAGCGCCGACGCCCGGACGGCATACCGGGCCGACCACACGAACGGAGCCGTCCATGACCAAGATCACCCTCATCACCGGAGCCAGCCGCGGCCTCGGCCGCAACACCGCGCTCAGTATCGCCCGCCACGGCGGCGACGTCGTCCTGACCTATTACAGCCGCGCGGACGAGGCGGACGCCGTCATCGCGGAGATCCAGGCAATGGGCCGCAAGGCGGTCGCACTGCAACTCGACACCGGCGAGGTCGGCGCGTTCCCCGGCTTCGCCGAGCGTCTGCGCGCGCGGCTGAGCGAGACGTGGGGCCGCGAGACCTTCGACCACCTCGTCAACAATGCCGGCCACGGCGACTACGCCCTGATCGGCCAGACGAGCGAGGAGCAGTTCGACCGGCTGGTCGACGTCCACTTCAAGGGCGTCTACTTCCTGACCCAGTCGCTGCTGCCCCTCCTCGCGGATGGCGGTCGCATCGTGAACCTGTCCTCCGGCCTGACGCGGGTCTGCGTCCCCGGCTACGGCGCCTACGCGGCCGTCAAGGGGGCCGTGGAAGTGCTGACCCGCTACATGGCCAAGGAACTCGGGAGCCGTCGCATCGCGGTCAACACGGTGGCACCCGGCGCCATCGAGACCGATTTCGGCGGCGGCGCGGTGCGCGACAACGCGGACATCAACAAGCACTTCGCGGACCTGACCGCACTCGGCCGCGTCGGCGTGCCGGACGACATCGGACCGATGGTCGCGAGCCTGCTCGGCGAGGAGAACCGCTGGGTGAACGCGCAGCGCATCGAGGTCTCGGGCGGCCAGGGCATCTGACCGCCTCGCGGGGCGCCGTCACGCCGCTCAGGCTCGCCAGCCCCGAACCTCTGCGCCGCCGAACACGACCTGATCGCGCAGGGGCGGGCGTGACAGGCCGTAGAGGAGGTTCTCGTTGCCGCCGCTGACGGCATCGAGCGTTGCGACGTGCTCGGCCGACAAGGTCAGACCGAGCGCTGCCACGTTGTCGGCCACCTGCTCGGTCCGGCTGACCCCCAGCAGCATCGAGGTGACGCCCGGCCGTCCGGCGAGCCAAGCCAGGGCCACGCGGGCCGGCGTCTGTCCCGCCTCGTCGGCGACGCGCTTCAGCGTATCCACGATCCGCCAGTTGCGTTCCGTGAACAGAGAGTCGCCGAAGGGGTTGTCGCCGTCGAGCCGCTTGTCGCCCTCGGGGCGCCTGTCGCCGTTCGCGGCCCCCTCGTTCGGGACGCCCCCGCGCCGCGTCGGACCGGCCTCGACGGCGGCGCGGTCGTACTTGCCGGTCAGCAGGCCGTAGGCGAGCGGGCTCCAGGGGACGATGCCCAGACCGAAGGCTTGGCCGAGCGGACCATGCTCGCTCTCGACCCCGCGCTCCACGAGTGAATAGAAATACTGCAGGCCGACCGGCGCGGGCCGCCCGTGCAGCCTCGCTCGCGTTGCGATCTCGGCCACGTACCAGGCCGGCGTGTTGGACAGGCCCCAGTAGCGGATCTTCCCGGCCCGGATCAGGGCCGTCATCGTCTCGAGAAGTTCCTCGGCCGGGGTGATGCCGTCCCAGACATGCACCCAGTAGAGGTCGATGAAATCGGTCCGCAGCCGCGCCAAGGACCGTTCGACCGCCGCCCGAACATGCCGCGCGCCGTTGCCGCCCTGATGCATGCCCCGGCCCGTCGCGAAGCCGGACTTGGTCGCGATGACGAGGCGCTCCCGCAGACCGCGCTCGGCCACGAAGGTGCCGACCATCTCTTCGGAGCGGCCGCCCGCATAGACGTCGGCGGTATCGACGAAGTTGCCGCCGAGTTCGGTGTAGCGGTCGAACACGGCGCGGCTGCCCGCCCCGTCCAGGCCCCAGCGCGGCGTGCCGAAGGTCATGGTGCCGAGCGCGAGCGGGCTGACCAAGAGCCCGGATCGGCCGAGGGCACGGTAGGATTGCAGATCCATCGATTCGATTTCCTATCCCGACGACATGGCACCCGGACCGATCGCGCCGCGGCCGGCCGCTATGCGGAGCGCGGCGGTCCCCGGCCGAATAATTCGAAGATGGACCGGCCTCGGGCCGCGGATTAGACGGGATCGGCCGCAGGGGTTGCTGAAGGATTTTCAGGAATGGATCGCGACCTCTGGTCGGGGCTCGCCGTCTTCGCGGCCATCGTCGAGGCCGGCAGCTTCGCTCGGGCGGCGGTCCGCCTCGGTCTCTCCGCCTCCGCCCTCAGCCACGCCATGCGGGTACTCGAAGCCCGGCTCGGCATCCGACTTCTCGATCGGACGACGCGCTCGCTCGCCCCGACGCAGGCGGGGGCGGACCTCCTCCTGAGCCTTCGCCCGGCCCTGGCCTCCGTCGAGGAAGCGCTCGGCGCCCTGGACCTGAACCGTGCGCGCCCGGCCGGCCGCATCCGGGTGAACGCGCATCGTTCGGCGGCCCTGCACGTCGTCCTGCCGCGCTTGGCCGGATTCGCGGACGCCTATCCCGATGTCGCGCTGGAACTCGTGGTCGATGACGGCCTCGTGGACATCGTGGCCGAACGCTTCGATTGCGGGGTGCGGCACGAGGGTGAGTTGCAGCGCGACATGATCTCGGTGCGGATCAGCGATCCCGTGCCGCTCGCCTTCGTGGTCGCGCCCGCCTATCTCGAAGCCTGTGAGGCCCCGCAGGCTCCCGACGACCTCGGCCGACACCGCTGCCTGTGCTACCGCTACACCAGCTCCGGCACGATCCATGTCTGGGAGTTCGAGCGCGATGGGCGTCGGTTCGAGCGTGCGGTGCCCGGCGCCTTCGTCAGCAACGATGTCGACGTGATGCGCGACGCCGCGCTCGCCGCCCTCGGCGTCGCCTGTCTGCCGAGGCCGCATGTGGATCGTCATCTGGAAAGCGGCGCACTCGTCGAGGTTCTCGCCGGTTGGGCACCGGTTCTGCCGCCGAACCACCTCTACTATCCGAGCCGTCGGCAGCCCACCGCGGCCTTCCGCGCCTTCGTCGCGGCCATGCGAGTGTAGGCGAGCCTCGCTTCGAGTCTCGCGACGCGGCGATGTAGATCGATCGCTTCGGCCACGGCCTGTCTTCTCCCCGCAGGGGGAGGAGCTAGGCCATGTCCTGACCGGAAACCGTACGGTCAGGCGCCGGCCGGCGGTTGTCCGGCCCGCGAGATCTGGAGCACCGGAAAGTCGTTGCCCGCGGCGACATTGCGCACGGCCTGGGCCAGTTCCGTGAGCGCGAACGGCTTGCGCAGCACCGGTACGGCGTCGGGCAAGGCTGCGGCTTCCGCGTAGCCGGTCATCAGCAACACGCGCAGATCTGGCCGCGCCGCGACGGCCCGCGTGGCGAGTTCGCCTCCGGTCATCCCGGGCATGGCAAAGTCGGCGACGAGGAGGTCGACGCCGTCGCCTTCGGCGAGGACGCGCAAGGCTGCCGCGCCGGAATCCAGGGCGGTCACCGCGTGCCCCATCTCCTCCAGCATGGCCGCGGCGGTCGATCGCACCTGACCGTCGTCGTCCACGAGCAGGATGCGCAGGCCGCCCGACGTTTCGGACGGCGTCGCTGCGGGCGCATCCGCCTGCGCCGCGCTGGCATTGGCCCGCGGCAGGTAGAGCGTGACCTGCGTGCCTTCACCGACGCGGCTGTCCACCGCCACCCCGCCTCCGAGCTGGGTGGCAGTGCCGTAGACCTGGGCGAGGCCGAGCCCCGTACCCCGGCCCTGGGGCTTGGTCGTAAAGAAGGGCTCGAACAGACGCGCCAGCACCTCCGGCGGCATGCCGTCGCCGGTATCCGTCACGCGGAGGCGGACGAAGTCACCCGCCGGCAGCGTCGCCGGCCGCGGCTCGGCCGCCGTGACGTTCGCCGTCTCGATGCGGAGTTCGCCGCCATCCGGCATGGCGTCGCGCGCATTTACCGCAAGGTTCAGCACCGCGAGTTCGATCCGGTTCGGATCGGCGATCGCCGGCCAGAGGTCCGCCGCGAGGCGGGTCGAGACGGCGATCGTACCGCCGAGCGTCCGGTGCAGGAGGTCGGCCATTCCGGACAGCACGCCGTTCAGATCGGTCGCGCGCGCCTCCAGCCGCTGCCGCCGCGAGAAGGCGAGCAGCTGCTCGGTGAGCTTCGCGCCGCGTTTCGCCGCCTGATGGGCGTTGTTCAAGAGGCGAAGCACGCGCTCGTCGCTGACGCGCCGTTCGGCGAGCTCGACGGAGCCCATCACCGCGGCCAGCAGGTTGTTGAAATCGTGGGCCACTCCGCTCGTGAGCTGGCCGACGGCCTCCATCTTCCGGGCCTGGGCCGCCTGCTCCTCGGCCTCCCGCCGCAGCCGCGCGAGCTCCAGATTCGCCCGGACCCGCGCCTGCAGCTCGCGGGCCGCGAAGGGCTTCACGAGGTAATCGTCCGCGCCGGCGTCGAGCCCCTCCACGCCCGCTTCCGCACCCGCCCGGGCGGAGAGCATGATGACTGGGACGGTGCGCAGGGACGGGTCGGCCCGCACGGCGCGGGTCAGTGCGATGCCGTCCAGCACCGGCATCATCACGTCGGTCAGCAGGAGGTCCGTCCGCTCCTCGCGCAACGCGACCAGGGCCGCCGCGCCGTCGGCGACGGCGACGACGGTGTGGTCGAGGCCGAGGAGACGCTCGACGTAGGCACGCATGTCGGCGTTGTCGTCCGCGAGCACGATGCGCGCGCGCTTCCCCTCACCCGGCCGGGCGCCGGACGCATTGCGCAGCGGGACGACGTTGGTCGCGGTGTCTCCGTCCGGGAGCCAGCGCAGCGCCTCCTCCGTATAGGCCCGAGCGAGGCCGCCGCGCTCCGGCGGCCCGTCCGCATCCGCGATCCGGTCGGAGATCCGGTCCGGCGGCAGATGCGCGGACCCGGTCGGGACGGTCACGGTGAAGCGGGTGCCCCGATCGACCTCGCTGGCGACCGCGACGGTGCCGCCATGCATGCCGACCAGTTCGCGCACGAGCGCGAGGCCGATGCCCGACCCCTCGTGCGAGCGGCTGCGGCCGCTCTCGACGCGCAGGAAGCGCTCGAAGACGCGCGGCAGGGTCTCGGCGGGGATGCCGACGCCGGTATCGGCCACGGTCAGGCGCACCGCGCCCGAAACCGGTTCCAGCCGGACGACGATGCTGCCCCGGAAGGTGAACTTGAAGGCGTTCGACAGGAGGTTGAGGACGACCTTCTCCCACATGTCCCGGTCCACGAAGACCGGCTCGGGCAGCGGGAGACACTCGACCCGCAGGGTCAGGCCGCCCCGCTCGATGGCCGAGCGGAACGTGCTGGCGAGGTCTTCCGTCAGGGCCGCGATATCGACCTGCGTGAAGGTGGCCTGCGCGCGACCGGCCTCGACCCGGGAGAAGTCGAGGAGCGCGTTGACGAGACGCAGCAGGCGCAGCGCGTTGCGGTACGCCACGTCGAGTTCGTCCCGGACGCGCTGGTCGAGCCGATCGGAGGCCAGCACCTCTTCCAGCGGTCCGAGCATCAAGGTCAGCGGCGTGCGGAACTCGTGGCTGACGTTGGAGAAGAACTGCGTCTTGGCGCGGTCGAGTTCGGCCAGGGCCTCGGCCCGGCGCCGCTCCGCCTCGTAGGCGCGGGCGTTGCGCAGGGCCGTTGAGACCTGCCCCGTCACGAGATGAAGGAAGTCGCGGTAGCCCTCGTCGAGCGCGCGGCTCGGACTCGCGCCGAGGACGAGGACCCCGAGCGCCGCCGAGCCGGCCTCGCCGGCGAGCGGGAGAACCAGGGCGCCGTCGGCCGGATCCGCCCAGAAACCGGCCGGCAGGGCGAGGCTGTCCGCCAGCCCGTTCACGGTGACGGTCTCTCCCGCGAGGGCGCGGTCGAGCGGCCAGCACGCGGCGCCCGGCAGCGCGGCTGGGTGGTCCACGCCGAGGCCGGTCGCCGCCGATAGGTGCAGGCCGCCGTCCGGCTCGCGCAGGAAAAGGAGCGCGAAGGGCACGTCGAGCCGGTCCTCCGAGAGCGCGCCCGCGATGTCGGCGCAGGTCGCGTCGACGCTTCGGGTCTCTCCGGCCTTGGCCGCGAGGTCGCGCAGCAAACCCAGCCGACGCTCGCCGACCACTTGCGCGGTGACCTCGCTGCAGACGGCCAGCATGCCGACGATGTGGCCGTCGTCATCCTCGGCCGGCGCGTGGGAGACGCTGAAGTAAGCCTCCTCGCGGTAGCCGGCCCGCTCCATCAGCAATGGCAGGGCCGGGGTCCAGTTCGCCTCGCCGGTCCGCATGACGCGGGCGATCATCGGCCCGAGCGTGTCCCAGCCCGCCGCCAGCGTGATGCGGATATCGCTGCCGAGCGCCTCCGGATGGCCGGCGCCGATCAGCTTGGCGTAGGCATCGTTGTAGATCTGGGTGAAGGCCGGTCCCCAGGTCAGGATCATCGGGTACTGCGACGACAGGAGCGTGCGCACGGTCGAGCGCAGGCTCTGCGGCCAGCCCGCGACAGGCCCGAGCGGCGTGCGCGACCAGTCGAGCGCCCGCGCCAGGGCCCGGATCTCACCTGCGCCGGCGAACAGAGTCTGGGCCGCGGTATCCGAGAGGTTCATGGATCGACCATGGCTGCCGTCCTTTTCCGTCGCAACAGCCAACACGTCGCCCCCCACGGGGCGACACAGGAACCGGGAGCCCTTCGTATGGGGAGTGACGCTTGCCCCGGGGTGGCGGTGGTGGGGTCTGGATCGAACCCATCAGCCTTGAAACCGTCAGGGAAGCGCGCCTACCGAACGCGCTCGACGATGGGCATCGCATCGTGGCGGGCCGGCGGCAGCGCCCGCTCCAGAAGCCCCGCGCCGAACATCTCGCGGAAACCGAGATGCGGCATGTGGGCGTAGCCGATATGGCAGCGGCACTGGGCGAGCGGGCAGGGCCGCGGCGTGAGGGCGGCCTCGAAATCCGGGTCGTAGAGATTGCCGATCCGGGCCGGCACGACGTGGCAGCGGCGGACCTCGCCGTCGCCGTCGACGCTGACCACGCTCTCCCCCGTGGCGCAGGCCCGGCCGCGGCTGCGGATCCCGGTGCGGTTGATGTCGAACAGCGGATCGACGGCGCGCAGGGCGGCGAGGTCGTCCGGCCGGTAATAGTTCGGCCCCTCGTCCCGGTAGGCGTTCACCCAGAGGTAGATCGCGGGCGGCAGGGCGCGGCGGAGGGCGGCGAGCGCCGGAAGATGCTCCCGCTTGCCCACGATCCCGACGCTGTAGCTGATGCCGCGGGCGTCGAGTTCGGCGCAGCGGTCGAGAAAGCGTTCGAGCGGCGTCTCGCCGGGATGGAAGGTGCACCAGAAGGCGACGCGGCCGGGGTCGCACGCGTCGAGCCACGCGGTCGGCCAGGACAGGTTGGTCTGCGCGGCGACGCGGCGGACATGCGGCATCCGGCTGAGCCGCGTCATCGCCGCCCGGTAGGCCGGCCGGATCAGCGCCTCGCCCCAGGGCGTGAACAGGATGCCCAGACTGCGCCGTGTCTGGCCCTCGGCCCAGTCCACGAAGCGGGCGAGCTGCGCCGCGTCGCGCCGCAGGGTCTCGCGGCTGTCCCGGCGCTTGGCGAAGGGACAGTAGGGGCAGGCGTAATTGCAGCTCGCGAGCGGCCCCCGGTAGAGGATGTCGAGGGGGGCGGGCACCACCGTCAGCGCAGCGCGTAGGTGCGCATCCGCTCGCGCACGCCCGCCGTCTGGAGCCAGGGGCCGATCGCGTCGGAACGCTCCAGGCCCACCTCGGTCAGGGCGAGGTGGTCCGCGTCGAGGCTAGCGAGTCCTGCCTCGACCAAGTCAGCGAGGTCCGGCAGATCGTCGAGGAGCGGCGTGCCGAAGCGCGCCGCGTAGGCCCGCAGCGGCAGGCCGGAAGCCTGGAGCAGGTGCATCAGGACGAAGCGGCGGCGGCGATCCTCGGCGTCGAGGCGAGCGCCGTAATCCGCGTGCCCGTGCCGCTGCGCGTCGCGGGCAACGTAGTCGGCGACGATCGCGGCGACGCCCGTCTGCCCCACCGCGTAGGCGGTCGCGTAGTGCAGGGCGGCGGTGTAGGAGCGCGCCCCGGCGCCGAGGCCCACCATGCCGTCGCGGGCGCAGTCGTAGGCGGGCCCCCAGGCGGCCTCGGGGCCGCGGCGGAACATCCGCATCGAAACCTGGGCGTAGCCCGCCGCGCGCAAGCGGTCGCGGGCCGCGCGGTAGATCGCGAGGCGGCGGGCGTCCCAGGCGCGATCGTCCTCCGCCGGACGGTCGCGCCGGCCGAGCCCGGTCAGCGGCCGGACGTAGAGCGGGTAGAGGAAGATCTCTTCCGGCTCCCAGGCAAGCGCCGCCTCGACGGATTCGAGGAAGCTGGCGGGCGTCTGCCCGGCACCGCCGTAGATCAGGTCGATGTTGAGGACGGGGAAGCGCGCGTCGCGGATGGCGCCCAGCGCCGCCTCGACGCTGCGGCGCGCCTGCGGCCGGCCCATGGCCCGCGCCTCGTCGTCGCGAAACGATTCCACGCCGATGCTGACGCGCTCGACCCCGTGCTCCCGCAGGACCGCGAGCCGCTCGGGCGTGGTGGTACCGGGCGCGGTCTCGACCGAGGCCGGCACCGCGAGCGGCGTGGCTCCGAACGTGTCGCGCAGGTCCGCGAGCAGCCGGTCGAGATCGGCGGCCCCCAGAAAGGTCGGGGTGCCGCCGCCCAGCGCCATGCGGGCGACCCGGAACCGGCCGAGACTGTCGGCCACGGTCTCGGCCTGGAGCCGGAGGGCGTCGAGATAGGGCGCGACGCTGCCCTCTCCGCGGGTCAGGGTGAACAGGTTGCAGAAGCCGCAGCGCATCGCGCAGAACGGCACGTGCACGTAGAGGAACAGGCCGTCCTTCGGCTCCTCCGCCCAGGCCTCGCGCAGGGGCACGGGATGCGGCAGCGGCCGGTAGGCGGTCTTGTGCGGATAGGCGTACTGGTATCCGCCGTAGACCGGCCCCGCGAGAAGCGCCGCCGCCGTGCCCAGGCCGCTCCGCAAGCCGCCCGTCATGCCGCTCGTCATGCCGCCTCCTGGATGAACTCGGCGTAGGGCACGTCCCAGACGGTGGGATGCGCCAGGCGGTGGCCGCGATAGCCGTCCTCGCCGAAGGCGGTGCCGTGGTCCGCGCACAGGATGCAGAAGGCCGGCCCGCGCCGGCTCAGCGCCGCGAAGAGCGGCGGCAGGGCGCCGTCGGCGTAGGCGAGCGCGGCGCCCTGCGTCTCGGCGCTCTCCCGGCTCGCGCCCGGCAGGTAGGCGCGGGTCGGGTGGTGGGTCGCCGAGACGTTCAGGAATAGGAACAGCTTTCGCTCGGGCGGCAGCGCCGCGATCCGCTCGACCGCGAAGCCGACCTGCGCCTCGGTCGAATCCCGCGCCTGCACGCCGAAGCGGCCGTGCCAGTGGCTCTCGGCGAACAGGCCGGGCAGGACGCGGCCGAGCGGGGTCCGCTTGTTGAAGAAGCCGACGCCGCCGATGCACAGCGTGTGGTAGCCGCGCGCGGCGAGCCCCGAAACGATGTCGGGCGCATCAAACAGGGCGGTGTCCGGCCCCGTCGTGCGGCTGCCCTCGAAGCGCAGCGCGAAATGGCGGTGATGCGGCCCCGGTTCGGCGGGCGTCGGCAGGAAGCCGGCGAAGATCGCCTGATGCGCGGCGTAGGTGAAGCTGCCCGGCGCGTGGCGGCGCTCCCATCGGCCCGCCGGCAGCAGACGCGCGAGGTTCGGCGTCCGGCCCGCCGCCAGGGCGGTCGCGGCCACGTCGTAGCGCAGGGAATCGAGCGTCACGAGCAGGATGTCGTGCGAGCCGACCAATTCGGCGGCGCGGATCATGCGGCGAGATCCACGGTTCGGCGCGCGGCGATCCAGCCCGGCAGGCGCGCGACCTGCCACGCGTAAGGGTCGAGCCCCTGGTGGCGGACGCGGCGGATCAGGTCGCCGAAGGCGTTGGCCTCGAAGAAGACGTGGCGGCGCAGGCCTACCGTCAGCGCCACGTCGAAGGCGAGGTGGAAGGTCCGCGGGAACAGAGCGGCGAAGCGTCGGCAATCCGCCAGCATGGCGTCCCACGCGGCGGGCGGCGCCAGCGCTCGAAGCGCTTCGGCATCGGACCGGCGCCCGCCGAGATCGAGGTTGGTGATCGGGCCGCGGGCCGTGCGCAGCACCGCGTGGGCGGGTTCACCGCCGACCACGAGCAGGCGCAGGTCGCAGGGCCCGCCGTCGAGCGCCGCCTTCGGCACCCACTGCTCGACATGCGCGTCCTGCGCGAGGATGGCATCGACGAGCGCCACGGCCTCGGGCCCGCGATAGCGCCGCATCCGGTGGGAATGGTGCAGCACGCCGCGGCGCGCGCCGGGCACGTGCTCGGCCGAGGACTCCGCGATGATGCCGTCGCGGGCAAGCGCGAGCGCGGCGATGCCGGCGGCGCCGGAGCCGAAGCGCGGCTTGACGAAGACGCGGGTCATCCCGGCCGCGCGCATCGCGTCCCGCAGCGCCTCGAACGAGGCGGCCGGCGGCAGCGCCTGAGGCACCGGCAGGCCCTGGGCGGACATCGCGGCGTGGCAGGCCCGCTTGTCGTAGAACAGGGCGACCGCCTCCGCCTCGTGGGTGACGGCGACCCCCGGCGGGACGGATCGGCGGGCGAGCCGGACCGCGGCGGCAAGCCCGCGCTGGAAAGCGTGGTCAGGGCGCAGCCGCGTCGCCCCATCGGCCTCATCTTCAACATCGTCCGCCCCGCCGAGGCGCAGCAGCGCCCGGCGGATGCGCGGCGCGTTGCCGGGGGAGTCGATGCGCAGCAGCCCCTGTCCCTCCGGGAACAGGGCGGCGAGCCGGTCCGGCGCCGCGACGAAGTCGGCATAGTCGAGCACCCGTGCGGGCGGGTGTCCGGCCCGGACCAGGGCAGCGCTAAACCCCTCCGTTCGCTCGTCGCCCGCGACCCCGAGGATGACGCACGGACCGATCCCGTCCGGGTCGCGCGAGGCGCCGGCCGGCCCGGCGGCGCGCATCATTCCGAGACGGCGATGTTGCGGTAGATCTCGCCGGCATACTCGTCCGGCTCCTGCTGCTCGGACAGATCGACCGCCGGCCCGAGCGCGGCGAGCCGCGTCATCGTCGCCTCGGTGAGGAAGTGATGGTGCAGGTCGAGCCGGGACAGCTTCGCGACGGCCGGGGAGGCGAGGAGCGCTTCGGCGCCCTCATCCGTCAGGTTGCCGAGCGAGAGGTCGAGCGTCGAGATGCGCTCCAGCACCGACGCCTCGGCGAGTGCCGCGGCGAGGTCGTCGGCGTAGGCGCAGTCGCGCAGGGCCAGGGTGTTGAGCTTGGGAAAGAGCCGGCCGGCGAACAGGTCGGCGAAGTCCTTCGGCGTGCTGTCGCCGCCATACTCGTCGGTGCCGAGCCACAGCTCGAGATGGCGCAGCTCCGGTGCCCCGGCGGCCAGCGCCTCCTGCACCACCCGGCGCGGCAGGCCGCCCGATTCAATGATGAGCGTCGTCAGCCGCGGCGCCTCGAACCGGCCGAGCGCGAGGTCGGTGGCGCCGCGCACCTGCATGTGCTCCAGATGCGGGAAGGCCGGCCAGAGGGCCGAGAGGTCGCTCTGGTTGATCCAGGAGATCTCGTTCTCCTCCGAGACGATGTCGCCGAGGAAGAGCGCGCGCAGGTTGGGGAAGCGCTCGGCATAGGTCACCAGCGCCTCGACGACCACCTGCGAGCTGTCGGAGGAATCGTCCCCCTGCCAGTAGCCGATGACGAGGGCGTCGGTCGCCTCGGCGCCGGGAAGGGCCGCGTAGTTGCCCAGCATCGCCGGGACGTTGTCCTCGGAATCGTACTCGATGCGGAAGCGCGGCACGGCGCCGGCGAAATCCCACGTCTCCATCCCGGGCTGGAAATCCTCGACCGGCTTGCCGAAGAAGGTCGTCAGGTTCTCGTAGGGCACGGTGTCCGGCTCCTGGTTCGGGTGGGCCGTTGCGGCGGCTGATGGCGGCGGGTTCAGGTCTCGATCAGCGGGGCGTAGTCGGCCGGGTCGTCGAAGCCGGCGGTCCAGGCCACGGCCTGGTGGCAGGTCCGCATCGTGGGCGGCACGCGCAGGAAATAGCGCCGCCCGGTCGAGGGGCAGCCGACCGAGACGCAGACGAGGGGCTCGTCGCCGTCGAGTTCGACCCGCAGGAGCCGGCGCTCGCCGCCGGGATCGCGGTCGTGGTCGAGTTCCTCGGCCTCGGCCGCCTCCATGAAGGTCTCGAAGCCGAAGCGCTCGAGCATGATCCGCCGCCGCTCGGCGTTGCGCTCCTGCAGGATCTCGGCGATCCCGAGTTCGTGCGGCCGGAAGGCAATGCGCGCATCCACCGGCACGCCGCGCCAGCGCAGGCCGATGCCGGGCAGGTGGGGCGGCGGCTCCGTGAGGCCGGAGCCGGCCACATCGATCCAGGAGGTGACGCGGAACCCCTCCGGCACGTGATCGATCCGGCCGCATCCGGCGATGTCGAGCTGGGCAACGGAACCGCGCGGCGGCAGGGCGTCGATTAGGGCGCAGTCGCGGATGTTGAGCCGCCCGCCGCGCAGGGCGAGGTCGTCGGGGAGCCGCTCCAGGGCCGTGCAGCCCTCGAGATCGAGGAAGGCCGGCGAGAGGCCGGGCGGCAGGGTCTCCAGGGCGAGGCAGTCGCGCAGGTCGACGATGCCGGCGCGCAGGCCCGCCGGCAGGGTCTTCAGCCTGTGGCAGCCGCGAGCGGAGAGCCGATAGGTGATGGCGTTGCCGTCATCGATGCGCGCGATGGCCGAGCCGTCGAGCACGAGCTCGCGGCAGCGGATGTTGCGGCCGAGGGCCTCCAGGCGGCTCGCGGGTGCCAGGATCCGGTGGCAGACAAGACCGTCCGGCAAGGCGCGGACGGCCTCGTTGCGCGGCATGTCGAGCTGGTCGAGTACCTGCCCGGCCGCATCGGCGGCGAGGGCTTCGTTCGGGCGCAGGACGCGCCGCTCCGGCGCGCGTTTCGCGGGTGCTGACGTCATCGGCGGCCGGCCCTCTGAAGCTCAGTCCTGCACGGTGACGATGCGCTGCGGGGTGTATTCGCGCTGCCGCCAGACCCGGTAGACGCCGCGGTCGAGGGTGATCGTGCCGTGCTCGTCGTGGACGACGCGCGCCCCGTCGGCGTGGACATCGAGGTAGAAGCAGCCGTCTCCGGCGAACAGGGCGGCGGGATCGACGACGCGGTGGCTATGGCCGGTCAACTCGCCGTGGGCGAGCACGGTATGCGGCAGCGGCCGATCGGCGGCCTCCGGCGGGACGGCCGGAATCGCGCGGATGAAGATGTCTCCCTGACGCCACATGCCCGTCTCCACCCGTTCTCGAATTCATTCGCCGTACGACGGAGCTGTCCCTGCTCTTTATCCGGCTATGATCGTGGTGCGTGCCCGACAGGGGCCGTGCGTCGACAGAGATGCACCATGGCAATACTCTGACGGTGGAAGGCTAGCCCGGCGATCGACTGTCGGTCAACCGGCGTGCGGTGGTCGGCGGGCCTGTCCGAGCGCGGTCCACGTTGAGACCTGAGAGCTGCCGGCCCGTGCCGGTCGCCTCCCGCGCAAGGGGAGGGGGCAACATATTATCGTGACCCGCGGTCGTCTTTGAGCGGCGGGACCGGCCTGCTACGAGGGAGGTCGAGCCCGGAAGGCCGCCGCTCAGGGAAACCCGATTTGAACCGAGCGAGCGACGCCGCCCAGCCCGTCGATCTCACGGCCTGCGATCGCGAACCGATCCACATCGTGGGGAGCGTGCAGCCGCACGGCTTCCTCCTGGCCCTGGACGCGCGGACTCTCGTGGTCGCCCAGGCGAGCGCCAACGCGCCCGTCGCCGCGCCGGCCGGCGCCGCCTTGGAGGGGGCTTTTCCCGAACTGGCGTCCCTCGCACGCCGCTTCCTCGACGGCGGCGGCGAGGCCGACGGCGCCCAGTACCTGAAGACCCTCACGCTGGGCCCCGGCGCCACGCGGCAGGCCTACGAGGTCGCCGCCCACCGGGTCGGCGAGCTCCTGGTGCTCGAACTGGAGGAGACCGACGACGCCTCCGGGGAGGCCGGCCTCGATGCGCTGAACCCGCGCCTGCGCGCGTTCGTGCAGAGGCTCCACACCGCCCGGAGCGTCGAGGATCTCTGCCAGCTCCTCGCCGCGGATATCCGCCACATCACCGGTTTCGACCGGGCGCTGGTCTACCGGTTCGACCGGGACTGGCACGGCACCGTGCTCGCCGAGGACGGCAACGGCGCGCTGCCCTCCTATCTCGACCTGCGCTTTCCCGCCTCCGACATCCCGGCCCAGGCGCGCGAGCTCTACCGGCGCAATCGCCTGCGCATCATCCCCGATGCCGGCTACGCGCCGGTGCCGATCCGGCCGGCCGCGACGCCGGCCGGTACGCCGCTCGATCTCAGTCAGTCGGTGCTGCGCTCGGTCTCGCCGGTCCATGTCGAGTACATGCGCAACATGGGCACGTTGGCGTCCATGTCGGTCTCCATCCTCGTGGACGGAGCGCTCTGGGGCCTCGTCTCCTGCCACAACGCCGCGCCGAAGCGCGTGCCGCTGCAGGCCCGCAACGCCTGCGACTTCCTCACCCAGGTCTTCGCCCTCCAGCTCTCCGCCAAGGTTCGCGGCGAGCAGGCCGAGCAGCGCCTCGCCCTCGGCGCGGTTCAGGCGCGCCTCCTCGGCTTCATGGCCGAGGAGGACAGCTTCATCGACGGGCTGCTCAACCATCCCGACGACGTGCTCGCCCTGGTGAACGCCTCGGGCGCCGCCGTGGTCACCGCCGACCATTGCCGGATCCTCGGCTCGGCGCCGCCCGAGCGCGAGGTGCGCGCCCTCTACGAGTGGCTGTCGGCCCGCGGCGAGGCCGACGACGTCTACGTCACCGAGGCGCTGGCGGAAGCGTTTCCGCGCGCCCAGGGCATCGCCGACCGGGCGAGCGGGCTCCTCGCGATCTCGGTCTCGAAGCGCTACGCGAGCTACATCCTGTGGTTCCGGCCGGAAGTGGTGCGGACCGTGAAGTGGGGCGGCAACCCGGTGAAGGCGGTCCGGCCCGACCCGGAGGGCGGCCCCGACCGCCTGCATCCGCGCAAATCCTTCGAGATCTGGAAGGAGACGCTGAAGGGGCGCTCGCTGCCCTGGTCCCTGCCCGAGATTGAGGCGGCCAAGGATCTGCGCGCCTCGGTGCTCGGGATCGTGCTGCGCCGGGCCGAGGAACTGGCCGCCATGAGCGAGGAGCTGCAGCGCTCGAACAAGGAGCTCGAAGCCTTCTCCTACTCGGTCAGCCACGACCTGCGCGCGCCCTTCCGGCACATCGTCGGCTACGCGAACCTGTTGAAGAACCGCGAGAGTCCGAACCTGACGGAGAAGGGGCGGCACTACGTCGAGACCATCATCGAGGCCGCCCTCTCGGCGGGCACCCTCGTCGACAACCTGCTCACCTTCTCGCAGATGGGGCGGCACGCCCTGAACAAGGTCTCCGGCGACCTGAACAGCCTCGTCGAGGAGGTCCGCCGTCGGGTGATCCGCGACGTCGCGCCGGACCGGACCGTGCAGTGGAAGGTCGGGCCGCTCGGGCGCGCCTACGCCGATCCGGCCATGCTGCGGCTCGTTCTCGAGAACCTGCTGTCGAACGCGGTGAAGTACAGCCGCAACGAGGCGGAGGCGGTCATCGAGGTCGGCCGGCTGCCGCCGCGCGACGGCGAGGCGGTGTTCTTCGTGCGCGACAACGGCGTCGGCTTCGACATGGCCTACGTCGACAAGCTGTTCGGCGTGTTCCAGCGCCTCCACCGGGTCGAGGAGTTCGAGGGCACCGGCATCGGCCTCGCCAACGTGCGCCGCATCGTCGAGCGCCACGGCGGCCGGACCTGGGCGGAGAGCCGGCTCGGCGCGGGCGCGACCTTCTACTTCACCCTGCCGGTCCGCGAGGAGGCGAACTGAGAATGGCGGCCCTGAAGCCGATCCTCCTCGTCGAGGACAACCCGAACGACATCGAGCTGACGCTCGCCGCGCTCGAATCGAGCCAGCTCGCCAACGAGATCGTCATCTGCCGCGACGGGGCCGAGGCGCTCGACTTCATCTACCGGCGGGGCGCCCACGAACGGCGAAGCCACCAGGACCCGGCCGTGGTGCTGCTCGACCTGAAGCTGCCCAAGGTCGATGGCCTCGAGGTGCTCGCCAAGGTGAAGGGCGACCCCCAGACCCGCGGCATCCCGGTGGTGATGCTGACCTCGTCGCGTGAGGAGACGGACGTCGTCCGCTCCTACAATCTCGGCGTGAACGCCTTCGTGGTGAAGCCCGTTGCCTTCGACGAGTTCTTCGCCGCGATCCGCGAGATCGGCGTGTTCTGGGCGCTCCTCAACGAGCCGCCGCCGCACAGGGGAGGTTGGCCATCCAACGCGTGATCGGACGCCAGACCGGCCCGCTTCGCATCCTCCACCTGGAGGACAGCGACCTCGATGCCGAACTCATCGAGGCCGAGCTCGAACGCCTCGGGCATCCCGTGCGGATCGAGCGCGTCTTCACCCACGACGCCTTCGCCGCCGAGGCGCGGCCGGACCGGCACGACCTCATCCTCGCCGACTACGTGCTGCCGACCTTCGACGGCGTCAGCGCGTTCCGCATGGCGCAGGCGCAGTGCCCCGACATTCCGTTCGTGTTCTGCTCGGGCACGCTCGGCGAGGACATCGCGGTCGAGGCGCTGAAGGGCGGCGCCACCGACTACGTCACCAAGCAGCGGATCGACCGCCTGCCGCATATCGTGGTGCGCGCCCTGGCCGAGGCCCGGACCCGGGCCGAGAAGCGCGCGGCCGAGGCGGCCCTGCAGGCGTTGAACCACTCGCTCGAAGCCCGCGTCGACGAGCGCACCCGCGAACTCGCCGAGGCCAATGCCGCGCTCCAGCAGCAGATCGCCGAGCGCGAGCGCGCCGAGGAGGCGTTGCGCCTGATGCAGCGCCTGGAGGCCGTCGGGCAGTTGACCAGCGGCGTCGCCCACGACTTCAACAACCTGTTGACCGTGATCGCCGGCAACATCGAGTTCCTGGAACGGGACGTGTCGAGCGAGCGCGCGAAGCGGCGCCTCGACATGATGCGGGGCGCGGCGGCGCGCGGCGCCAGCCTGACCGCGCAACTGCTCGCCTTCTCGCGCCGCCAGCGGCTGGAGCCGAAGCCGGTGGACTTGAACCGGACGGTCGCCTCGATGCGCGACCTACTGCAGAGCTCGATCGGCGGAGCGGTGCGGATCGAGACCGCCCTCCAGGCCGACCTGTGGCCGGCGCTCGTCGACGCCACCCAGATCGAGCTCGTGATCCTCAACCTCGCCATCAACGCCCGGGACGCGATGGCGGTCGGGGGCCGGCTGACCGTCGAGACAGCCAACGTCACCGTCACCGAGGCGCCGACCCGGCCGGAGCAGCCGGGTCCCGGGCCCTACGTGATGATCGCGGTGAGCGACACCGGAACCGGCATGGCGCCGGAGGTGCTGGCGCGGGTGTTCGAGCCGTTCTTCACGACCAAGGCGGTGGGCAAGGGCTCCGGCCTCGGGCTCGCGCAGGTCTTCGGCTTCGTCAAGCAGTCCGGCGGCGGGATCCGGGTCGACACCGTCCCCGGAGAGGGCACCTCCTTCAAGGTGTATCTTCCGCGCGCCGAGGGCGAAGGCGCCGCCTCGCCGGCCGCTTCATCCGAGACCGATTGCGCGCGCACCCACCCGCCGGACGCGAAGCGGATGCTCCTCGTTGTCGACGACGACGGCGGGGTGCGCGAGGTGACCGCGACCCGGCTCGGCGAGGCGGGCTACCACGTGCGCGAGGCGGCCTCCGGCCTGCAGGCGCTGGTGGCCCTCGAAGCGGACCCGTGCGTCGATCTCGTCGTCATCGACTTCGCGATGCCGGGCATGAACGGGGCCGAGGCCGCCACCGAGATCCGCAAGCGCTGGCCGGAGGTGCCGGTCCTGTTCGTCACGGGCTACGCCGACCGGGACGCGCTGGCCCGGGCCGGCGCCGTGGGGGCCGACGCCATCGTGCAGAAGCCGTTCCAGGACGGCGAACTCGAACGCAAGGTGGCCGCGATCCTGGCGGCGAGACCGATGCCGCACCTGCGCCTCGTCTCGGATCGCGACAAGAGCGCCTGAGCGGCGTCGTCAGAAATCGTGCTTGGATCAGACGGGCCGGGGCGTGTCGAAGCCGGCCCAGTCATACGGCTTCCGGCTGATCGCTTCGGTCGCCGTCGCTCCTCTCCTCCCCCCTTGCGGGGAGGAGGTAGGAGGTGGGGGTGGTGCCGGACCAAGCGCAGCGGTGCCGTCTGCACCACCCCACCCCGCCCCCCATAAGGGGGAGGGGACAGGCGACGCCGTAGTTGCGAACAGCAGCGCATCTTCGGAAACGATGCGTTTCAATCGTTTCCATATTCTTACCAATGCATTTGCCCCATTGTGTTCGCGACGACGCAAACTTCGGTGCATCGTCGAACGCCACGGCCGATGCGCGTCCCGCTTGGAGCGCCGCCGGTCCCAGACACGATGGGGAGGAAAGCGATGAGCTGGCACAGTGCGGATGACCCGGTCCCCGGCGACCATTTCAGTTGCGACGCGATCCAGACCCTGATCGTACCGCGCTCGCGCGATCTCGGCTCCTTCGCGGTCCGGCGCGCACTTCCCTCCACCGAGTGCCGGATGGTCGGCCCGTTCATCTTCTTCGACCAGATGGGACCGTCCGAGTTCCTGCTCGGCCAGGGCATGGATGTGCGCCCGCACCCGCATATCGGCCTCTCGACCGTGACCTACCTGTTCGACGGCGAGATCATGCACCGCGACAGCCTCGGCACGGAGCTGCCGATCCGGCCGGGCGAATTGAACTGGATGACGGCCGGACGGGGCATCACGCATTCGGAGCGCACCGCCCCGACCCTCCGGCAGACCGGCTCGCGGCTGTTCGGGATCCAGAGCTGGGTCGCCCTGTCGGCCCGGGACGAGGAGAACGCCCCGGCCTTCGAGCATTACGAGGCCGCGGCGCTGCCGGTTCTGACAGGCGAGGGCAAGACCGTCCGCCTGATCGCCGGTGAAGCCTTCGGGGCGCGCTCGCCGGTGCGCACCTCGAGCCCGATGGTCTATGCCGACGTGATGTTGGAGGCGGGCGCCGTCCTGCCGCTCGATCCGACCTACGACGAGCGCGCGATCTACACCGTCGCGGGGGCGATCGAGATCGCCGGCGACGGCTTCGGACCCGGCCAGCTCCTCGTGTTCCGGCCGGGCGACCGGATCAGCGTCCGCGCAACGGAGGCGGCGCGGTTCATGGTCCTCGGCGGCGAGCCGATGGACGGTCCGCGGCACCTGTGGTGGAACTTCGTGTCGTCGCGGCCCGAACGGATCGCGCAGGCCAAGGAGGATTGGCGTCAGGGCCGCTTCGACACGGTGCCCAACGACGCGGAATTCATCCCGCTGCCGGAAGAGCCCCAGCCCGTCCGCTACCCTTGAGCGAGGACGCGCGGGTCCGGTAGAGACCCGCGCAACCGCCCGCCGCACCCGTCATCCGGCGCCCCATCGACGGCGCCCCGTCACCCGTCGAGAGGTCCGACCACGCCATGGCTATCGAAGCATCCGGGGCCGCGAGCGAGCTCGTCCAAGTCGTCGCCCTCCTCGCCGCCGGCGTCGTCGCGGTCCCGCTGTTCAAGCGGCTCGGGCTCGGCTCGGTCCTCGGCTATCTCGTGGCGGGGCTCGCCATCGGGCCGTTCGGCCTCGGCCTGTTCACCGACGCCCACGCGATCCTCCACGTCGCCGAACTCGGCGTCGTGATGTTCCTCTTCATCATCGGATTGGAGATGGAGCCGTCGCGGCTCTGGGGCATGCGCCGCGAGATCTTCGGGCTCGGCCTCGCGCAGGTCGGCGCCTGCATCGCCGCCCTGACGCTCGTCGGCGTCGCCATGGGGTTCCCGGTCGTCGTCGCCTTCGTCGCCGGCACCGGCTTCGTGCTCACCTCGACCGCCATCGTCATGCAGCTCCTCGAAGAGCGCGGCGCGCTCTCGACCCCGAAGGGTCAGCGGATCGTCGCGATCCTGCTCCTCGAGGATCTCGCCATCGTGCCGCTGCTGGCCGCCGTCGCGCTGCTGGCGCCGGGCGGCGCCGAGACGAGCGGGATGGAGCGCGCCGCGGCCATCGCGATCGCCCTGGCCTCCGTGGCCGCCCTCATCGCGGCGGGCCGCTGGCTGCTCAACCCGCTGTTCCGCCTGCTCGCCGCCGCGAAGGCGCGGGAGGTCATGACCGCAGCGGCGCTCCTCGTCGTGCTCGGCTCGGCGCTGGCGATGCAGCTCGGCGGCCTCTCGATGGCGATGGGCGCCTTCCTGGCCGGCGTCCTCCTCTCCGAATCGAGCTTCCGTCACCAGCTGGAAGCCGACATCGAGCCGTTCCGCGGCATCCTGCTCGGCCTGTTCTTCCTCGGCGTCGGGATGTCCCTCGATCTCGCGGTGATCGCCGCGAACTGGGCGCTGATCCTCATGAGCGTGGCCGCCTACATGGTGGTGAAGAGCCTCGTCATCTACGGGATTGCCCGGGCGCTGCGCTCCGCCCATGCCGAGGCGCTGGAGCGCACGGCGCTGATGGCGCAGGGCGGCGAGTTCGCCTTCGTCCTCTACGCCGCCGCCGCGAGCGCCGGCATCATCGACGGCACCACCAACGCGATCCTGACGGCCACCGTCATTCTGTCGATGGCGATCACGCCGCTCACCGTCATCGTCTTCGACCGCTTCGGGCCGAAGGCCGCCGCCTCCACCGACGGCATGGTAGCGCCGGAGGATCTCGTCGGCAGCGCCCTGATCATCGGGTTCGGCCGCTTCGGGCAGATCGTCAGCCAGCCGCTGATCTCGCGCGGCTGCTCGGTCTCGATCATCGACACCAACCCCGAGAACATCCGGCTCGCGGAAGGGTTCGGCTTCAAGGTCTATTACGGCGACGGCGCGCGGCTCGACATCCTGCGTGCGGCCGGCGCCGCCACGGCGCGGGCGATCCTGATCTGCGTCGATGACCGCGCGATGGCCAACCGCATCGCGGAGCTGGCGAAGGCGGAGTTCCCGCTGGTCCCGGTCCTGGCCCGCGCCCGCGACCGCGAGCATGCCGTGGAGTTGATCGAGGCCGGGGTCGCCTACCAGTTGCGCGAGACGCTCGAATCGGCCTTCGCCTTCGGTGAGCGGGCGCTCGTGACGATCGGGGCGGACCCGGACGCGGCCGGCGAGATCATGGACGAGGTTCGCCGCCTCGACGCGGAGCGTCTCGACCTCCAGGTCGTCGGCGGCATCTACGCGGGGCGCGAGCTGATCCGGGGCAACGCGGCCCAGCCGGCGCACGGGCACGGCTGAGCGCCCGCGCGAGGGGAGGGGTCTCGAAGCGCCTATGGCCATCCAGTCCGGCCTCGCCCTCCTCGCCGGCCTCCTCTCCGTGCTGTCCCCCTGCGTCCTGCCCCTGCTGCCGCTGGTGCTCGGCGCGGCCGCCACGGAACATCGGCTCGGGCCGGTGGCGCTCGCCGCGGGACTCGCGCTCTCCTTCGTCGCGATCGGCCTGTTCGTGGCGACGATCGGCTTCGCCATCGGCCTCGACGGCGACGTGTTCCGCAAGGTTGCCGCTCTGGTGTTGCTGGTGCTCGGCCTCGTCCTGATCGTGCCGGCGGCGCAGAACCGACTTGCGGTCGCGGCCGGCCCCGTGAGCGACTGGGCGGAGCAGCGCTTCGGCGGCGTCTCGACCGCGGGGCTGACCGGGCAGTTCGCCGTCGGCCTCCTACTCGGCGCCGTCTGGAGCCCCTGCGTCGGCCCGACCCTCGGCGCGGCCTCCCTCCTGGCGGCTCAGGGGCGCGACCTCGCCAGCGTCGCGTTCACCATGCTGCTGTTCGGCCTCGGGGCCGCCCTGCCGCTCGTCGCCCTCGGCACGCTGTCGCGCGAGATCCTGATGCGGTGGCGCGAGCGGATGCTCGGCCTCGGCCGGGGGCTCAAGGTGGCGTTGGGCGTGGTCCTTGTCGTGACGAGCGGAGTGATCCTGTCGGGCTATGACCGGGCGCTGGAGACCGCCCTGGTGAACACGTCGCCCGATTGGCTCACGGCCCTGACGACCCGCTACTGAGCAGGGGCAGGGCACCTGCCGCCCGGTACGACCGCGCCGAAACATCAAACTTCTTCTTTACGGGCCGTGGAGGGCAGAACCGTCTCCGCGCGGGCGCCGATTTGGAAAACTCGGCCATTGCTGTCGCGCTATGCTCTGCCGATCTTTTGTGAAGCTCCTCGAACTGCGCGTAGCACCATGCGTCCCGCCGACTTCGACTCATTCGGTGAGCCGATCGCCCCGCCCCTACGCGAAGAGCCCGTCGCCTCGCGGATGGCGCTTCGCACGGGCGTCGGCCTGTTCTGGGCGCTCGTGGTCGTCATCGTTGCCGCCCGGGCCGCCTATTTCGATCCGAATTTCGCGGAGAGATACGGCAGCGTCGCCGCGGTGATTGGCCAGATCAGGGCCATCGTCGGCGCCTGACGCGCCGGGCTCAGCGCGAATCCCGGTCGGCCCACGCCCGGTCCAGACGGGCGCCCCGGTAGGCGTCGGGGATGGACAGCGCCCAGACGAAGAAGCCGCCCGCATGGCGTCCGACGAGGCTTGCATCGGGCGCGGCAAACCGGGCGGTGAGCCAGCCGCCGAGAAGGGCGAACAGCGCGAAGCCGAGCCCCCGCGCCGCGCGGCCGGTCCAGACATGGCCCATGCCGGGCAGGAGCGCCGCGACGAGCAGGACTCGGGTCGGGTCAGGCAGCGCGCGCATGCCGTGTCTCCGAGGACGGTTCCGACAGGGTTCGGGCGAGGTCGAGGCCGTCGCGCAGGATGCCGTCGAGCAACTCCGGCGCGACGCGCGTGAGCGGGAAGCGGCTGCCGCGCAGGAGCAGGTAGGCGCCCCGCGCGCCCTGGCTCGCCTGCACCGTCAGACGCAGGCCATCCGGCGTCGCGAGAACCTCCTTCACCCTCGGATCCGCGAGGATGCGGTCCAGCGCGGGTCGCGCGAGGTCGAGGAGCGCGTCCGCGCCCGCCGTGCCGCGCACGAGGGTGTCGGGCGGCCATGTCGCGGGGACGGGAAGGCGGAGCGGAAGCCGGTCGGGCGCGTAGAACTCCGCGCCGGCCGGTCGCCGCAGGACGTCGAGGATCGCATCGGTCGGGAGCGGCGTCCGCAGGGTCACCTGCAGCCAGAGCTGCGGCAGCCGCCGATGCACCAGGGTGTCCGGCACGAGGCGGACATCGATTGCGGCCTCGCCGCGGCCACCGCGCAGCGTCGCGAAGCCGGCCCGGTCGCGCCCGAGCCGCGGCGCCGCGAGTTGCGCGGCGCACTCGTCGAGGAGCCGGCCCCGCCACGCCGCCTCCCTCCGGTGCTGGTGCACGCAGACGACGGCGCTGCCGAGGAGGATCAGGACGATGAGGCCGACGAGCATCGCCGTGCCTCAGTAGCCGCGCGGCTTCGGCCAAGGCATCGTGAACTGGTCGCCGCGGCGGACATACTTGTATCGGTGCAGGACGAACCAGGCCGAGGCGGTGATGTAGAAGGCCATCATCGCCAGGAGCTGGGTGCCGTAGCCCAGGAAGACCGCGAGATAGGTGACCACGCACAGGACGAGCAGCAGCACGGCCGGCAGCGGGTGGAGCGGATGCACGTAGCCGCGCTGGATCGAGCCGAGCGGCCATTTGCGGCGGAACAGCACGATCGACAGCGCCATCAGCGTGTAGCCGAGCAGCCCCGACAGGATCGAGAAGGTGATGGTCTGGTCGAGCGGCGTCGAGACGGCGAACAGGATCGCGATCGGTACGAAGAAGACGATGGCGCGGTAGGGCGTGCGATAGGTCGGGTGGACGGCGCCGAACCAGACCGGCATGTAGCGGTCGCGGCCCATGGCGAACCACGCCCGCGAGGCGTCGTTGATGCAGCCGTTGGCCGAGGCGACCGTGGCGAACAGCGTGCCGAGGAACAGGAACAGCTCCAGCCAGCGGCTGCCGGTGAGGCGGGCAGCGTCGTAGAGCGGCGTCACCGCCTGGCCGAGATATTCCCACGGCATCAGGCCCGAGCAGATGTACCACGTCAGCGTGGCGGCGATCAGCAGGGTCATCATGCCGGTCATGGTGCCGAGCGGCAGGGCGCGAGCGGGCGAGCGGACCTCCTCGGCGGCCTGGGTCGTGCCCTCGATGCCGAGATAGAACCACAGCCCGAAATGCATCGCCGCCAGGATCCCGAGCGAGCCGTAGGGGAGGGCGCCCAGCAGCGCCTCGTGCTTCAGCACCGCGCCGGGCGCCCAGGGCTGGGTGGCGACGAACAGCACCACGATCGCCGCGAAGGCGGCGGAGGTGATGACGAGGTTCAGCGTCAGCGTGGCGAGGACGCCGCGATAGTTGAGGAAGGCGAGCGCCACGACGGTGAGCACCATGAAGGCGCGCTTGTCGACCGCGCCTTCGAGCCCGAGGCTCTGAGCGAACGCCTCGATCAGGTCGCCCGCGACGATGGCGTTCGACACCTCCAGCATGGTGTAGGCCATGACGAGGTAGAGGCCGACGTTGAAGGCCGCGAGCGGTCCGATGATGTGCTTGGCCTGGGCGTACTGGCCGCCCGCCGCGGCCACCGTCGAGGTGATCTCGGAGTCGATCATCGCGACGCAGGTGTAGAGAATGCCCGCGAGCCAGCAGGCCGCCAGCGCCGCCACCGCGCCGCCCTTTCCGACGGCGAAGTTCCAGCCCATGAACTCGCCGACGAGGACGATGCCGACGCCGAGCGCCCAGACATGGCCGGGCCCCAGCACGCGCAGCAGCGCGACCTTACGGCTCGCGTCCGGGGGCGGCGCCGTGGCGGCGGGTGCCCCGGCGGGCGGCTGAGCGGAGACGCGCTCCGCGATCGGTTGAACGCTCGTCATCACGACCTCGCCGCCGTCTCGCCGACCTCGGAATCGACGATCTCGCCCTCCTCGGACGAGAGGAGGTAGCTCTCGTCGTAGGTTCGGTTGGTACGCAGGAGGTCGAACCCCATCCAGAGGGCGAGGGCGGCCGCGGCCGCCCAGGCGCCCCAATTCATGACGAACACCATGACGTGGTCCCCCGATGGTGCAGGAAGGTTCTGAAGACGACCTCGGCAGCGGGGACGGCGGATCGAGCGGCGGACCGCTCGAACTCAGGCCTTCGGCGTGCCGTCGAAACGCTCGGCGATGACCTCGCGGTACTCGCGATCCGAGTAGCGGAACATGAAGATGAAGTAGCCGACGATGATCGCGGCGGTGAGCGCCACGAGGCCCCAGTTGAAAGCGTAGTCGAAGCGCGTGCCGATGATCCCGGCCGCCTTTTCAGGGGTGAAGCCGAGCTTCTCCCACTGCCCGGCCATGGTCGGGTTCTGACCGAGGGATTCCCAGGTCGGGTTCGGCGCGGCGGTCGTGGTGGTGCCGCCGCCGGCGAGCTTGAGCAGGAGGGGAAGGTAGAGGGTGATGAAGACCAGGACCAGCATCAGCACCGCGTCGATGATCTGTCCGACGACGGACTGAACCGGCGGCTCGTAAGGCGTGCGCCCGGCCATGTCAGGCCTCCCCCGACCGGCGCATCGCCCGCAGGCGATCGAGATAGTACAGGTCCATCCCGTAGATGGCGTCCCGGTCCTCGCGGTAGTGCCGGATCATGGCCGCGATCGCCGCCGTGTTGAGCAGCACGACGCAGGCGCCCACACCCAGGACGAGGAACGTGACGCCGCACGCGTCGCAGGCCTGTCGCATGGTCCAGAAGGTGAAGGCGTAGACGAGCCAGACCATCCCGACGGCGAAGATGGCAGCCGCTCGATCTCGGCCGAACATGGCTGCGACGCGCGCATCCTGCATGGCACATCTCCTCCCGGAGGATCATTCTTGCAAGGAATTCTGGCTTCCTTTCGAGAAATATCCTGCCGTTTCGAACGTGCGTCAAGCCATATTCTGCGTCGCACCGCACCATATTGCCGATCGCCTGGGCACATTGCCGCCCGACCGGGCAGGGCTGACCGCCGGGTTCGCGAGCGAAGACGGGACTGGAGAAGGGAACCGGACGTTCCTCCAACTTCGTCGCGATGAGCGGGGGACGGATGCTCGACGTTGCCATCTACGACCGGCTGCTCGGCACGGCCGCCACGATCTCGGAGCCGCTGCGGGCCGCCATCGCGTCGGTCGGCCTGATCGAGATCGCGCCGCCGTCCCATCGCAGCCTCGCCGAGCGTCTGTTCGTCGAGGTCGTCAACCAGCAGCTCTCGACGAAGGCGGCCCTCACGATCTGGACCCGGGTCGAGGCCGCCGCGGCCGCCCAGCGCGTCGCGCCGCGCGATCTCTTCGTTCCAGGCTTCGAGGCGCTGCTGCGCGCGTGCGGTGTCTCGGCGAACAAGGTGCGCGCGCTGCAGGCCATCCGCGCGGCCGAGGAGGCCGGGCTGCTCGGCCTGGAACTCGCCGCGCTCCCGCATGCCGAGCGCTCCGGCGCCCTGTGCCGCATCCGCGGCGTCGGCCCCTGGACCGCCGACATGGCCGGCATCTTCCACTTCCTCGACCCGGACATCTGGCCCGCCGGCGACGTGGCGGCCGTCGGCGTCCTGCGCCGGCTCACGGGGATCGACGACACCGTCGCGACGGCCGCGCGATTCGCGCCCTATCGCTCGATCCTGGCCCGCTACATGTGGCGCAGCCGGGACGCCGCCTCCGCCGCCGCCTGAGGCCGTCAGCGGCCCGCCTCGAAGAACGGCCGGAAGTTCTCCAGCCACTCGCGCAGCCAGACCTCGACCGCCTGCTTGGCCCCGTCCGCCTCGGTCGCGTGGCCCCAGATGTCCTCGGAGAGCGGGCTCCACCATGTCCAGAGGCGGTTCGATCCGTCGTACTCGACGGTGGCGACCTCGATCGCACCGATCCGTCCGGTGAAACGCTGCAGAGGCACCTCGGAGAGGCCGCCCTGCGTCCAGGTGATCGTGTCGTTCGCCATGGCTTCACAACGCGGGCGGCGCCGCGCGCGTTCGATGGTCAGAGGGGCGGTCGAAGGGTGATGTCGGGATGCGACGGGGACGAAGAATCAGAGCGCGCAGGGCCGTTCGGACTTGACGGGATCGAACCCTTCCGGCATGCGCGCGTTGTCTGCCCATCGTCGCCGTGCGCTCGATGTGCGGCTCCACAGGAACTACCGAACCCCATGCCCGACGACAGTAGTCGATCGACCACGCCGCCTTCGGCCAACCGCGTGATCTGCGCCTGATCGTCTGATCCGGCTCACCCGCGACCGGCCTTTGGCGGCTGGTCCGACAAGAGGTGAGCCATGACTGACTCCACCACCATTTCCCGGCGTGCCCGCTCCCGCGCGGCGAAGTCCGGCCGCAACAGCAGCGTCGTGCTCGTCGTGGCGCTGATGATGGCACTCGTCTTCGTACCCGTGCTGGCCCTCCACGTGGCCGCCCTCTCGGGCGCCGTGGCCGGCGACGAGGTTCGGCCGGACGAAGTCGCCACCGCCGTGACCCACAAGAAGGTGCCGGGTTGACGCCTTAGACCGAAGGCGGCGCCGTCCTCGGCGACCGCTTTCGCTGATCGCAAGAAAAGGGGGCGCCCGAAGCGCCCCCTTTTCTCATAAGATCATGGTCTCGTACGGCTTCCGTTTGATCACTTCGGTTTCTCCCCCGTCATTGCGAGGCGAAGCCGTGGCAATCCAGGGCGCGCGCTTTCCGGAGAGGTCGCGCCCTGGATCGCTTCGGCTCCGCCTCGCGATGACGAATCAGGCAAAGCCCGAGGTGATCAGCCGGAAACCGTCTCAGGCCGCGCGCACCGTCGAGAGGAAGTGCGCGACTTCCGCCCGCAGATGCTCGGATTGCCGCGACAGTTCGGAGGCGGAGGCCAGCACCTGGGTGGCGGCGGCGCCGGTCTCTTCCGAGGCCTGCGCCACGCCCGCGATGTTGCTGGTCACCTCGCCCGCCCCGACCGCCGCCTGGGAGACGTTGCGCACGATCTCCTGGGTTGCCGCGCCCTGCTCCTCCACCGCCGCCGCGATCGTCGCGGTCACGGAGTTGATCTCGCGGATGCGCCCGGTGATGCCGCCGATCGCCGTGACCGCCTGTCCGGTCGCGCCCTGGATCTGCGCGATCTGGCCCGAGATCTCGTCCGTCGCCCGCGAGGTCTGGGCGGCGAGTTCCTTCACCTCGCTCGCCACCACGGCGAAGCCCCGGCCGGCCTCTCCGGCCCGTGCCGCCTCGATCGTCGCGTTGAGGGCCAGCAGGTTCGTTTGGCTGGCGATGTCGGCGATGAGCTTGACCACGTCGCCGATCCGGGCCGCCGCCTGGCTCAGCTCGTGGACGAGGACGGCGCTCTGGTCCGCCTCGCCGACCGCGAGCTGAGCCATCTCGGCCGAGGTGCCGACCTGCCGGCCGATCTCGTGCACGGAGGCGCCGAGCTCTTCGGCCGCGGCCGCGACGGTGCTGACGTTGGAGGCGGCCTCTTCGGCCGCCGCCGCGACGGTGGTCGACTGGCCCGCCGTCTCGGTGGCGGTGGCGGTCATCTGCTGGGCGGTGGCCTGCAGCTCGGTCGCCGAGGACGAGACCATGCCGACCACGCCGCCCACGGCGCGCTCGAAGCCGTCGGCCAGCTCGATCATGGTGCGGCGGCGCTCGATGGCGGCAGCTTCGTCCGCCGCGCGGCGGAGTTCGGCCTGCTCGACGGCCTTGCGCGCGACGAGGGCCTTGATTCCTTCCACGGCACGGGCGACGGCACCGATCTCGTCGCCGCGGCGCGCCTCGGCGATGTCGGTCTCGATCTCGCCCTCGGCCATCCGCTGAAGCACGCGAACGAGCCGGTTGATCGGCCGTGCGACGCCGGCGACGGCGATCAGACCGAGCAGGCCGAAGGCGACGATCAGGCCGGAGACGGCAATCGCCGTCAGTGCCAGCGCGGCGGACTTGCCGAGCTCCCCGGCCTGACGCTTCGCCTCTTCGAGATCGCTGATGTTCGACGCGATGCGCTTCTGGATGGCGTCGATCACCTTGGCGCGGACCGGACGGACCACTTCGAACGAAACCTTCGACGCCTCTTCGTTCCGGTTCTTCATTCCCAGATCGATCGAACGCTCCATCGTCGTGAAGAAGCCTGAGACCGTGGCCTTGACCTCGCCGAGCATGGTCCGGCGCGCGTCGGAGTCGGCAAGCGCGACCAGTCGGTCCATGCCGGCCAGCGCGCGCTCCCGCGCCTCCTCGAAGCGCCGGTGCTGGGCCGCGAGGGTGGACGGATCGGTCTCGAGGATGATGTTCTTCTCGCTGATCACCGACTCGTCGATGGCGAGGGCGGTCTGCAGCGCCGTGATCACCCGCGCCGCGCGCACGTCCACGACGTCCTGGGTCGTTCGCTCCAACTGGTCGAGCGTGTCTCGCGCAAGAACGACGATGCCGGCCGCGACGAGCGCGACCAGTGCCGCCGGAATGGCCAGCTTGCCGAGGAGCTTGAGATTGGTGAACCAGCGCATCTGTCTGCGTCGCAGGGACTGTATCGAAGTATCCGTAGGTCGCCCCGACCACATCGGATCACGAATTTGTGAGGCAACGATGGTTAATAAGAAGCAACTACAAGGAGAAAAACCCTCAATATCATATCACAACATATGTTGTTAAGTTCGTGACGCGAGTACGACCACCCTTGAATCGGATCCCGTCTCGAAGATCCGTTTTTTTACGCTCGTCGGTCCGATGCACGACGGACTGCCGTGGGAGGGGTCGGCCGATCATTGGCGTCGCCGCCGCGCTGCGTTGCGGTCGCCCGCCTTCCGATCGGGTCGAGCTTGGCGTAAGTGCCCTCGCAGGTTTCCCGGCAGCCCGCCCCCTCCGTCACTCTCCAGGCCCTGCGGACGCATGATTCGTCTCGACAAGATCGGTAAGCAGAACGGTCGCCAGATCGTCTTCATCGAGGCGTCGGCCGCCCTGCAGAAGGGCGAGAAGGCCGGCCTCGTCGGCCCGAACGGCGCCGGCAAGACCACGCTCTTCCGCATGATGACCGGGCAGGAACAGCCCGACGAAGGCCAGGTCTCGTCGGAGCGCGGCATCACCATCGGCTATTTCAGCCAGGATGTCGGCGAGATGGCGGGACGCACCGTCGTCGCCGAGGTGATGGACGGCGCTGGCCCCGTCAGCATCGTCGCGGCCGAGCTGAAGGAGCTCGAAGCGGCTCTGGCCGACCCCGACCGCGCCGACGAGATGGACGCCCTGGTCGAGCGCTACGGCGAGGTGCAGGCCCGGTTCGAAGAGCTCGACGGCTACGCGCTGGAGGGCCGCGCCTACGAGGTGCTGGCCGGCCTCGGCTTCTCCCAGGAGATGATGGACGGCGATGTCGGCCGGCTCTCGGGCGGCTGGAAGATGCGCGTGGCGCTGGCGCGCATCCTGCTGATGCGCCCGGACGTGATGCTGCTCGACGAGCCGAGCAACCACCTCGACCTCGAGAGCCTGATCTGGCTCGAATCCTTCCTCAAGGGCTATGACGGGGCGCTGCTGATGACCTCGCACGACCGCGAGTTCATGAACCGCATCGTCACGAAGGTCATCGAGATCGACGGCGGCACGCTTACCACCTTCTCCGGCGACTACGCCTTCTACGAGCAGCAGCGGGCGCTGAACGAGCAGCAGCAGCAGGCGCAGTTCGAGCGCCAGCAGGCGATGCTCGCCAAGGAGATCAAGTTCATCGAGCGCTTCAAGGCCCGCGCCAGCCACGCCGCGCAGGTCCAGAGCCGGGTGAAGAAGCTCGACAAGATCGAGCGGGTGGAGCCGCCGCGCCGCCGACAGACCGTCGCCTTCGAGTTCCAGCCGGCGCCGCGCTCCGGCGACGACGTCGCCATGCTCAAGGGCGTGCACAAGCGCTACGGCAGCCGGATCATCTACGAGGGGCTCGACTTCTCGATCCGGCGCAGGGAGCGCTGGTGCGTGATGGGCATCAACGGCGCCGGCAAGTCGACGCTGCTGAAGCTCGTCACCGGCACGGCCCAGCCCGATGCCGGCACGGTGGCCGTCGGCGGCAGCGTCAAGCTCGGCTACTTCGCCCAGCACGCCATGGACCTGCTCGACGGCGACCTGACGGTGTTCGAGGATCTGGAGAGCAGCTTCCCGCAGGCCGGCCAGGGCTCGCTGCGGGCGCTCGCCGGCTGCTTCGGCTTCTCCGGCGACGACGTGGAGAAGCCGTGCCGGGTCCTGTCCGGCGGCGAGAAGGCTCGGCTGGTCATGGCCAAGATGCTCTACGACCCGCCGAACTTCCTCGTCCTCGACGAGCCGACCAACCACCTCGACATCGCCACCAAGGAGATGCTGATCGGCGCGCTCTCGGGCTTCGAGGGGACGATGCTGTTCGTCAGCCACGATCGGCACTTCCTGGCCGCCCTGTCGAACCGGGTGCTCGAGGTGACGGGCGACGGCATCCGGCAGTACGGGGGCGGCTACACCGAATACGTGGCGAGCACCGGCCAGGAAGCGCCGGGCCTCCGAAGCTGACCGCCGCTCACGGATCGAGGGCGAGACCGTCGTAGCGGGCGACGAGACCGGGCGGCGCGACGATGCGCCAAGCGGTCAGCAGCGCCTCGCGCAGCGTCTCTTCCTCGGCCGAGTCGAGGTCGAGGCTGGTCCAGCCGCGCGTGCCCCAGGCGCCCGGCACGGGCTCGAAGGCGTCCGGCTCCCCTTCGATCAGGTGAGCCTGCGCCTCGGGCGTCAGCTTCACGACCACCCGCGCCTCGTCGGTCCAGAGCGTCGCGAAGATCCGTCCGCCGACCCGGAAGTCGGGATGGCCCTGATGCGCGCCCTCGACCGCCTCGGGCAACAGGAGCGCGAGGGCGCGCACGTCCTCCGGCAAACAGGCCATCCGGCGCTAGGCCCGGCTCGTCGGAGCCTGCCACGCGGTGCCCGGATGCTCGCGCACGTCGCCGTTCCGCGTCCCGGTGTCGCTGTCGCTCACCCATTCGCCCGGCTCGGCGATCTCGACGATCTCGTCCTCGGGGTAGGCCGCCTCCACGAACAGGCGAGCCTCGCCCTCGGCGGCGGCCCTCACGGTCACCAGAGGGCGCTCGCCGCCCGTGCCCCGCACCCGCGCGATGAAAAGCTTGGTCATGGATGGACCCCTCCGGCCGCTGTCCCAGGACACGATCAACGCCCGCGGCGCGGAAGAGATCATCCGGTTCGGCCCGCCCGCCCCATCCTCGATGGGCCGCGGCGGTGTCTTCGATCGGTCCAGGGGTCCTCAAACGCATTCGGACCGCGCGAGACGCGCGGTCCGAACGGAGTCGGCGGGGCGGGGCGGCCTTGGAGCCGGGTCCGGTCGGCTCGGGGGGCGAGCCGACCGGCGTGGGCCCTAGACCAGGGCGCCGTAGCGGAAGCCGCCGTCGGCGAAGTCCAGGCGTCCCTCGTAGAGGCCGTTCTGCAGGAAGTGCTGCATCGGATCGACCTGGGCGGCGGCCACGTCCTTGTAGGTGGACAGGTAGGTGGCGGTGTCGAAGGAGGCGGACGGGTCGCGGCCCTCCTTCCAGCCGTTCTGGTCGTAGTGGGTGAGCGGGTTGATGCCCGCCGCCTTCACGTCGGCGTAGGCGGCGAGATAGCCCTTGGTGTCGAAGACCGAGTTCGGGTTGCGGCCTTCCTTCCAGCCGTACTGCTCGAAATGCTGGGCGGCGAAGGCGAAGGTGTTGCCGGTGCCCGCGGCCTGGGCCACGTCGGGATTGGACAGGAGGTAGTACTCCGCGTCGAAGCCGCCGCGGATGTCGCTCGCCCGGCCGATCGCGTCGTGGATCGCCCGGCCCTCGCTCTGCCCGTACTGCAGGTAGTGCGCGAGCGGGTTCAGGCCGGCGGCCTTCACGTCCGCGTTGGCCGCCAGATAGAACTCGTTGTCGAAGCGGGCGCCCGGATCGCGGCCTTCCTTCCAGCCGGCCTGCTCGTACTGGTCGAGCGGGTTGACGCCGGAGGCCCGCACGTCGGGATTGGCCGCCAGGTAGCCCTTGGTCGAGAAGAAGGCGTTCGGGTCGCGGCCCTCGCGGGCACCGTACTGGGCGAAGTGGGTGTCGGCGTCCTGGCCGGCCTGGAACACGTCCTTGTTGCGGGCGAGGTAGTAGAGGTCGTCGACCAGCGGCTTGCCGTCGTTCACGACGATCGTCGCATCCGAGAACAGGTAGCGCTCGAACCCGCTGACGAGATCGCGGCCCTCCGGCCCGGTGATGGCGGTGATGCCGCCGACGTCCGTGACGGTGATGGACGCGAAGGACGAGTTGAAGACGAGCGTGTCCGTGCCGCGCCCGCCGGACAGGATGTCGTCGCCCGCGCTGTTGGTGATGATGTCGTCGCCCGCACCGCCGGAGAGGCGGTCGGCGAAGGCCGTTCCCTGCAGCACGTCGTTGCCGTTCGTTCCAAGCCCGCTGACGCCGCGGGCGAGGACGCTGTCGCCGCGGACGGCGAGGTTCTGGATCCGCGTGTCGGCGGCGGGTCCAGTATCGGCCTGGCCGTAGGGCGTCACGGTGTAGAAGGCCTTGAGATACTCGGCCATGGCGTCCTGCTCGGTGCCCTGCGCCGAGAAGGTCTCGGTGTTGGGCAGCGAGGTCGGCGCGGCGTTGCTCAGCGCGACGCGGTTCTCGCCGTAGGCCGGGAAGGGATAGTTGTCGCCGCCCAGGCCCGGGGCTGAACTCGTCCCCGTGGTCAGGAAGTCGAGGGTCACGGCGCGGATGCCCCGGTTCGCGTCGCCGACGAGCTGGCCGTTCTGCACCAGGGTGTCGACGAGGTAGCCGTCGGCATCGACGATCGCCGCCGAGATGATGCGGCGACCCTCCTGGGTGACGTTGCCGTTGACGTCGAGCGTCTGGGCCTGCCGAGTCGCGTCGAACGAGAAGCTGATGCCGCCGATCTGCGGGAAGGCACCCGGCGTCGCGCCCGGAGCGACCGACGAGACGGCGTGTTCGAGCACCCGCTCCAGTTCGGCGGCGGTGACGGTGACCATGGCGAGCGCGTTGTTGAAGCGCAGCGAGTTGGTGACGTCGAGCTGGGAGATGTCGCCGGCCGCCTTTCCTGCCGACGGGTTGGCGGCGGGGGGCAGCTCCGCGGTGCCGCCGCCGGCCGTCGAGAACGAGCCGATCGAGTCGCGGATGCCGCCGCCGTTCTTGATCGAGACGGTGACCGTGTTGTCGTACTGCTTGGCGTACCAGAGGTTCGCGTCGGCGCTCAGGTCGCCGAGGTTGGTCTCCTCGGTGCGGACCTCACCGCGGCGACCTTCGAGGTACACGCTGGTGCGGCCGAGGATGTTGCCGTCCTGCTGGCGGATGATGTCGGCGACGCCCGCGGTCTCCTGGATGCCGTCGTTGTTGGCGTCCAGGCCCTCGATCACCTCGCGCACGAGGTAGCCCTTGGAACCGGGGGTGAAGGCGGCCGCCGTCGAACCCCAGAGCTGCGCCACCGTGGCGTCATCGACCGCGACCGCACCGGAATTGTCCGGGGTGATCGAGTTGCGGATGACGTTGCCCTGATCGTCGAAGGTGACGTTGAGCCGGCCGACATAGGAATACTCGGAGGCGGTGTTCACCAGGGCCAGGGTCTGGCCGGAGGCGTTGGTGAAGAATTGCGGGTAGGCACCACCGCTGGTGTCGCCCGGCAGCAGACGGTCGTTGCTGTCCGAGAGCAGGGTGTGCGAGCCGCCGCCGATCAGCACGTCGACGTTGCGCAGGAGCGGCGCCAGCGCCTGCTCGTTGGCGAGCTGCTGCAGGTGGGTGCCGACGATGACCTTGTTGAGGCCGGGATTGGCCGCGAGCACCCGGTCGACCTCGGCGTTGATCTGGCTGGCCAGCAGCGCGATCTCGTCGCGGCCGGTAAAGCCGTCCACCGTGACGTTGCCGAGGGTGGTCAGCAGCGGCTCGACCTGCGTGGTGGCGCCGACGAAGGCGATCCGCTCGCCGTTCTCGACGATGACCGTCGACTTGGCGATCTTGTCCGCGCCGGTCCCGGTCTGGGTCGAGGTCGGGCCGGTCTGCGCGAAGGTGGCGAGGTCGCCGTCGCGATGCACGAGGCCCGACAGAGCGGCCTCGCGGGAGAAGTTCAGGTTGGTTGAGAGGTAGGGGAACAGCGAGCCGACCCAGGTGTCGTCGGCGGCGCCCGCCGCGGTGCCGAGATTCGCGCCGATGATGTTGGCGACCTCGGTCGGCCCCGCATCGAACTCGTGGTTGCCGAACACCGCCGCCTGGACGCCGATGATGTTCTGGATGGTGATGTCGGCGCGGCCCGGGGAGGCGGCGAGGCGGCCGTAGGCGCTCGCACCCGAGAGCCCGAAGAACTGGTTGTAGACCCCGTTATAGGTCGCCGCCATCTGCGGGTCGGCGCCGGCGATGTAGAACGGGCTCGGGATCCAGCCGTCGCCCGTCGAGAGCGTGATCGAGTTCGGGGTTGTGTCCTCGAGCCGGTCGACGATGGCCGCGAAGTTCGCCGCCCGCTGCGTCGCGAGCAGGCCGCCTTCCCAGTCCGAGGCGTGCAGGATCTGAAGCGTGTAGGTCATGGGGGCGGCCTGCTCCGTGGTGAAATCGAGATTGTCTTGAGCGATCCCGGCGAAGGCGTTGCCGGTGGTGTCGGTGAAGGCGCCGGCGGGCACGATCACGTCGTAGGCGGTGCCGGGCCGCAGGTCGGCGCTCGGATTGATCGTGACCGTGTCGCCGGTGATCCGGACCTGGGCGGTGTCGGAGACCGCGATGGTGCGGGTGTCGCCGGCGCCGTCGGTGAGGGTGATGCTGCCGGTCCCGGCCCGCACCGCCTCGCTGAAGCGCAGGACGATGTCGGCGCCCGGCGCCACCTTGGCGGCATTGTCGGCGGGCGTCGCCGCGACGAGGACCGGCGCGGTCTGGTCGAGGCGCAGGCCGACGAGGACGGGGTCGTGGTCGGATTCGCGCGCCGGCGTGCGGCCGTCGAAGTAGCTGGCGGGACGGCCGAAATCGAGGTTGTAGTCGATGGCGTCCGCCTCGTCGGCGTTGACGTGCCACTCGGTGACCCCGGTGACCTGACGGTTCAGGCTCGCGTTGGCGAAGCCGTGGTCGAGGGCGCCGTAGGCGCCGTCGAAGACGTAGGAGTAGGGGTTGGAAAGCCGGTCCTCGGCGAGGTTGGTGAAGCCGGACGCCTTGAGGATGTCGAGGGCATCCTCCTTGATGTAGGCGTTGAAGTCGCCGAGCAGGATCGTGTCGCTGTCCTGGCTGCCCGTCGGCCGCAGCGAGACCCACTGGGCGAGCGCCGTCGCCGCGAGTTCGCGCTGCTGCTGCCAGCCGCCCTGGCCGTCGCCCTGGTCGGCATCCGCCCCGGTCCCGGCACCGCTCTTCGACTTGAAGTGGTTGATGACCGCGGTGAAGTTCTCGTTGGTGGCGATCTCGTTGAAGGTCACCGCAAGCGAGGCGCGGCTGGTGTTCACGCCGTTGAAGATGTGCCCGAGGGTGCTCTGCTGGAGCAGGGCCGGGTTGAAGGCCGCCACATCCGAGTCGTCGAGCTTCTCGATCGTGGTGTTCATCGACACGCTGACCTTGCTCGGCTTGTAGATGAAGCCGACCGCGATCGCGTCGCCGCCGAGGAACTGGCCCTGGTCGAGCTGGGCGCCCGGATTGACGTAGGCGTAGGTGCCGGCGCCCGCGCGCAGGTTGAGCTGACCGACGAGGTATTCGAGCGCGTTGCCCGGATCGCCGGGACGGAACTGGTTCTCCAGCTCGGTCAGGCCGAGCACGTCGGCGCCGGTGGCGATCAGGGTGGTGACGAGCTTCTCGGTCTGGCGCGCCAGTTCCTGGGGGGTGTTGGCGCCCCGCGGCTGCTGGCCGATCGCCGTGCGGGCGGAGCTCCCGGTATCGAGGGTGGTGAAGTAGTTGAGGACGTTGAGGCTGCCGACCTTGAGCGTGCCGCCGACCGGGTCGGGCTCGGCGGGCCGCGGGTTGGCCGTCGTGAAGCGGTTGTCGCCGTCGTCGATGGCGCGCACCCGGAAGGCGTTGGTCGGACCGAAGCCGAGGGTGCCCGTCAGCCCAGTGACGGTGTCGCCCATCCGCGGCGCGGTGGCCGTGCCGTAGGTCGGACCGAAGCCGTCGAGGTTCTCCACCGGCAGGTTCTGGGTGTTCTGCCCGTCGTCGTAGGTGATCGAGCGCGCCGCCGTCTGGGCGAGGTAGGCGGCGTAGGCCGCCGAATTCGGCTCGAACTCGTTGGTGAAGGTCTCGGGCCGCCCCCCGGCCGCGAGACGGATCTCGTTGAAGCGGTCGAGGTTGAACTGCTCGGTGATCGAGAGGGTCTGCGGGATGCGGACCAGCATGCCCTCGTAGCGCTCGAGATCGGGCTGGGCGGTGGTGCCGGTGCCGACCGTGCCCGCCGCGGGAAGTTCGACCGCCGCCGCCGACGCCTTGACCTCGGCCGGCGTCAGCGCCCCCGGCGTCACCACCTGGATCGCCGCGGCGTTGCGGACGGTGAGCTGCGTCTCGCCGTTGAATTCGGTGACGGTGGCGGTGACGCGGACGCGGTCACCCTCGGCGACGTCGACGAGGCGGTTGCCGGTGCCCTCGTAGACGAACACGCCCTCCGAGGTCAGCGGGTTGCCGTCCTGATCGGTCGCCTCCTCCTGCAGGTAGAAGCCGCCGAGATTGCGCTTGGCGTCGGCATCGCCGTTCTGGAAATCGCCGACGACGATCGCCTCGACCGTGACGGTGCGGCCGACGAGCGGGCTCGCCGCCCCGGCGCCCTGAATCGCCGAGATCAGGCTCACGTCGTCGTTGACGATGGTGCCGGTCGCGGCGGCGGCCCCGGGGCGCACGGATGCGGCGATGCCGGTCTGGTTCGAGGCGGCCGAGCGCAGGGTCAGGGCGAAGGCCTCGTCGGCCTCCGGCAGGGCATCGCCCTGGACGCTGACGCTGACCTGCGCGGAGGCGGCGCCGGCGGGGATGGTGCCGGTGATCGTCAGCGGCAGGCCCGGCGCACCGGTGAAGTCGGCGCCGTCGGCCGCGCTGGCGCCGGTGCCGGCGAGTTCGGCGGTGAAGGTGACGGCGCCCAGCGTCCCGTTGCTGCGCTCCACCGTGAAGGTGAAGACCGTCTCGCCCGCATTGCCCTCCGGGCGGCTGACGGCGAGGGAGTTCGCGGCGAACCCGACCTCCTGGGTGAAGCCCTGGGGCAGGGCGGCGTAGAGGACGGCGCCGCCGTTGGCGACCTCGTTGGCGCTGACGAGCAGCGGCGTGCCGGTCGGGTTGCGGTCGGCGGCGATGAAGCTCAGCACCTCCGGGCCGAGGTCGGTCGTGGCGCCGGGAAGCGGCGGGACGTAGGAGACGTAGGAGGCGTTGGCCGGATCGGTGACGTCGTAGACGATGACGCCGCTCTGCCGCTCCAGGCCGATGAAGGCGTAGATCCGGCCGTTGACGGTGCCGATGGTGATACCCTCGGGCTCCGGCCCCTTGTTGTCCGAGCGGTCGTCCGGCGTGTTGGCCACGACCTGATCGTTGTTGAACCGCTCCGGCGCGATCTGCGCGAAGATCTTCTCGAACTCGCCGCCGGTCTCGCGCACCTTGGTGACGGAGCCGTCGTTCTGGCGGAAGATCGAGATGCCGCGCCCGCCCAGCGTGTGGAGCTGGTCGATCACGCCGTCGTTGTCGGTGTCGCCGGTGCGCAGCAGCACGTTGAGGCGGGCATAGGCCGGGTCGGCCTTGAGGAGTTGGAGTTCGGGCGTCAGGCGGCTGTTGGCGATGCTGCTCAGGCGGCCGACGTCGCCGGAATCGTCGGCGCCGCCGATCACCCGCTGATCGCCCTCGTTGGCGGTGACGAAGTAGGTCGCGCCGCCGGTCGCGAACGAGGCCACGGCATCGGGCTGGAGCAGGCCGTAGATCGGCGCGTTGGCGGGGGTCGCGGCGACGCGGATCGAGGTGGACCCGTTCGGGCCGTCGCGGTCGGAGGCGTCGAACTCGTTGCCGGCCAGGGAATGGTTGACCGCGCCCAGCGGCTGGATCGCGATCGGCGCCGTGCCGGGATTGGCGAGATCGATGATGGCGACGCCGTTCACCTCCTGCAGGGTGACGTAGGCGAAGCGGTTGTCCGGCGAGATCGCGATGTATTCGGGCTCGATGTCGGCCGCCGCGCTGTTCCCCGGCGTGATGGCGAGGCCGCGGGCGCGCAGGGCGGCTTCGCTGCCGTTGAGGCCGTCGAACCCGACGGTCGCGGTCACCGCGGCGTTGGCCGCGCCGCCCGAGACGTCGATGATCGAGATCCCGCCGACCGGGTTGCTGCCGGCGGTGGCCTGCTCGCCCTCGTTGGCGACGAGGATCCGGCCGCCGTCGCGGGTGAAGGTAAGCTGGTCGGGGCCGACGCCGACGGCGAGGGAGCGCAGCAGGCTGCCGTCGGCGTTGAACAGGGCGACCCGGCCCGGCGCGTCGCCGGTGGTGTTGGCGTAGGCGACGGCCACGAGGCCGTTGAAGACCGCGACCGAGTTGACCGAGCCGTACTGTTCCAGACCCGAGAGCAGGATCTCGCCGGTCTTGCTCAGGGTGCCGGCGGCGTCGAGCGCGACGATCTCGATGCGGCCCTCGTTGGTGTTCTGGATGTAAAAGCGGCTCGTCGTGGAGTCGTAGGCCACCACCTCGGCGTTGGGCGCCGCCTGCGTCGCCGGATCGTTCGTGGTGGCGTAGGCGCCGAGCCGTACCAGTTGCAGCGCGTTCGTCGGGATGGGCGCCGCCGTGGCGGTGGCGCCGGAGAGACCCTGGAGCGAGGGCGCCGCGTCGAAGATCGTGATGCCGTTGACGCGGGTGCCGATGTCGTCGGTGAGGATCGTGCCGACGCCCTGGCCGTCCGCCACGGTCGCTCCCACGACGTTGGAGACCGCGACCGAGAAAGTCTCGGTGGGCTCGACCGCGGTGTCGCCGAGGATGTCGACCGCGAAGGTCGCGCTGGTCTGGCCGGCCGCGATGGTCTGGCCGGTGACGGCGCGGGCGACGTAGTCGCTCCCGGCGGTGGCGGTGCCGTCCGCGGTCGCGATATCGAAGGTGACGCCGCCCGTGGGCGCGGGCGCGTTCAGGGACACGGTGAAGACGAGCTGCTTGGTGCCCGTATCGCCCTCGCTCACCTGTACGTCGCCGATCGACAGGCTCGGGACGACCGCCGCACCGGTCACCGTGAAGGCGTTGTAGCTGCCGGCCCCGATGCGGATCGCGTTGTCCTGACTCCAGGATCCGGCCGTGCCGATCGCCGTCAGCAGCTGATCGCGCGTGCCCGAGAAGGTGCCGTTGTAGCGGCCGTTATCGGCGCTCAGCGCCACGGCCGTCTGCCCGAGGACGAGGCCCGGCGGAAGCGCCGAGGTGCTGGCGTTGGTGCCGTTCGCCGCGAAGGTGCCGGTGCCGTCGGCGAAGTTGATGGCGTAGAGGAGCGTCGGGTTCGCCGCGCTGCCCTGGTAGGCGATGATCTGGTCACCGTCCGTGTTGAACGAGAAATTGGGAGCGTCGGTGGACGTGTAGACGGGGGTGTTCACCCCTCCCGCCGCACTCTCGGCTGTGGGGTGGATCACCGTGCCGGCGGAGAGTGCCGTCGGGGCCGTGTAGGTGTAGCTGCCCTCGGTGGTCCGGAGCGCGTTAGTGGTGGTGCTCCAGCCGTTGTCGGTGAAGGTGATGGTCGTGCCGGCCTCGATGTCGCGTAGGATGACGAACGCGAAGTCGTCGGGATTGTCCGCGTCGTACCCGACGAAAGCGATTTCGCCGGCGGCGAGGCTCGTGGCCATGTCCATCTCCAGGCAGCCGTGCAGGCCGAGCGTCGATGTCGCTCGATGCGAGGCCAAGGGTTGATCCTCGGCCGGATGCGGAGAGACGCCGCGGTGCCGACGTCCCCGGGGAGGGGACGCTCAAGGCCCGGACTCAGCGTTTCGTGGTATGCCAGCCGAGTGTCTGGCTAGCGGCGTTCCACAACAGTACTGTGAAGCCTCGGGCGCCGTTGCGCAGGGAGTTCGGGACGCTTCTGAAAAAGCTTGCGTGCCTGAGCTGACGAGGTTCCCGACCGGCTACACGGAACGATTGAGAGAGGCATGGCGCGCACTCAATGGGAGTTGCGTGAGCGAAATCTTTTGCCGTCGACCCATCGAGCCAGGGTGATCTTGTCCCGCCGTCGGCGGGCCCACCGATCCGGACGCAGTCGATTTCGGAGTACCTCGATCGAGGTAACTCCAATTCGCGGGTCTCCCGGCTCGGCCCATGTTCTAGGTTGGAGTGGCGCCGCTAGGGTGATCGCAGCAGGGGAGTCGCCGATGCAGTCGGAAGCCGAACGAGTTCGGCTCGCTGAGCGAGCACTTGAAGTCTTCCTCAGAGAAAGCTCGCCCTTCCGCCGCCGACCGATGATGCCACCCATCGCCGATGTCGGAGAGGGCGACATCGTCGATCTCGTCACCGACCTGCTGCTGTTTGCAGACACCGTCGGGTTTGATCCCAGCAACGTCGTGCGCAAAGCGGAGAGCCACCTCCTGGCGGAGACCGGGCATCGGCGTTGAGTGAGGAGCCGTTCGCTCTTCCCGAGTGCGAGATGCCGCACACCGGGGAAGCAGCGAAGAGAGCGTGAACGCATCCTCGTGTCGCGTGCCTGCGCGGTCGTCTCCGGAGGGTGCTTCGGGCACGACGCCTGCCCACTGACCGGGACGGGCGGGGCGCCGCCGCGGCGCCCGTGGATTCTGCATCCGGCGTCTGGGATTTCCGCTCAACGCAACGCAGCACGTCTCGGCGCGACGCCCCGTATTCGCGTGTCCAAAGGTCGGCATCCCTTGTCCTACGCCTGCCTGCCGAGGCTTCGCGGCTGCGTGGTGAGACGGGTCGTTCCGTCGCCCGCTCACCGGCTTGCTCCGGTCCGCCGATCTGTCGCGGAACCGTCCAGCCGAACGCGCCGACTTTGGGCGGCGGTCTGAACGAATCAGATCGTCCCGGGGTTTGTCCCTCTCAACGACGAACAGGGATGGAAACGATCATGCAATCGAAGACACTTGCGCTTGCCGCCGCGCTGACGCTCGCCCTTTCGGGCGCCGCTCTGGCCCAGACGCCCGCCGGCGGAGGAAGCGCTGAAGGCAACATGAACAACCCGGGCAGCGTGAAGAGCAATTCCGAGAAGAGCATGGAGCGCTCGACCGGCTCGGCCACCGGCGCCACGACCGGCACCGGGATGGCTCCGGCGGCGCCCGGCGCCGCTGGCGGAAGCTCCGGCGGGAGCATGGGCACCGGCACGGGTGCCGGCACCGGCGGAGCGGGTGGCGCGGCCGGCGGTCGCTGATCGATCCGTTGCAAACTCAACTCATCTCGAGCCGCAGCGCCTCGGGCGGCGGCACATGGAGGTAGGCATGACGAAGATCATCACGGCGGCGCTGGCGCTCGCCCTCATGGCCGGTTCCGCGCTGGCCCAGGACAACGGTGGGCGCGGCGGCAATCCGAGCAACGCCGGTGGCGGCAACACGAGCACCAGCGGTGGCGGCGGCTCGGGCCGCTGAGCGACCGACGATCCAGTCCCGCAGCGGACCGTCCGCTGCGGGGCACGTGTTCCATTCAACAGACGCGGCACGGCCTGTGACAGCCTCGCGCTGTATCTCGGAAGTAACCCCAAGACTATGATCGGGAGGACCAGTCCTTCGGGTCGAGAAACGGTGCAACTCATCTCCGCCAGAGTTCGACATCGAGCCTGAGCGAGCGAGGACGGCGGCAATCCGGTGGTGTTCTGCCTGGCAGTGCCGGCTGAACTCACACGATCAGGCCAGCACCCTGCTGGTGCGTGAGATCGACGCCCTGCAGGATGACAAGCGTCTGAAAGCTGTCTGCATCTCCATCCGTGTCGAGAAGCACCTCCGTCGATGACGGCAAGCGCCGGTGAGCGTCGCGGCGGTTCGAGGAAGCGGTGTCGAGCGGGCGTTTCGTGTCACGCTCGACGATGCGCACGCGGCCATCCGGCGGCATGGCCCCTCCGATGCCGGGGCCGTTGGCGAACGCCCACCCGGACAAGCGCGCTTTGCCCTACCCTGATGCCCGTCGGCGAAAGGGCGTCGGCCTCGGCGGGTCGCCCCGTGAATCGCTGCCGTGCTTCGCGATCGAGCGGCCGCGATGCGACCGAGCGTGACCTTCCGCCCATCCCGAGATCACCCTGCACGACCCGCGTTCGCTGATGTCGGTCGCTGCCGCAAAGGCGGCGCGCACGCAAGATGGATTAAAGTCCTGTCCTGCGCCTTTGGGATTAGATCGTTGGCGCGCAATAGTCGCCCACTCAGCCGAAATCTGCAAGCGATGTACACTTCGGTACTAAATCACTGATTATCACATTAGCATCGTTGACTGTATTTTATGCAGAAATTACTCGATAGCCATAGTCGTTCTGACTATACGCATCGGCGCCCAAGCTTCGATGAAGACGCGTCTTGTGTCGTTTAACGGCCGACGCACTCTTTTCGCGATGCGGCGCACGTCATTGTGGGGGCAGTTATGGTTGCGCTGGTCAAACACGATCTTGAGTTCATTCTCAGGCAGATCGAAATCGCAGAAGCGCACGCTCAGGGCGGCGTCTTGGCTGAACTGGTCGCGGGATATAACGGCAATGACGGCCTGACCCAGGCGCATCTGCTTCCCTATGGCCTCCGCACGGTCGATGGAAGTTACAACAACCTGCTTCCGGGGCGTGAGAAATGGGGCGCATCGGATCAGAGCTTCCCCGGACTGTTCACGCCGGCCTACCTCAACGACGCGGACGGCGACCGCTACGACTTCAATCCTCTCCCGAACATGGAGACGTGGTTCTCCAATAACGACTACGCCAATGCGGGCACGCGGTCGGGATCCCAGCCCGGCCCCGGGAGCGGCACGGTCATCGACGCCGATCCCCGGATCATCTCGAACCTGATCGTGGACCAGACCCTGGACAACCCGGCCGCCATCGCGGCGGCGCTGACCCATGCCGGCCTGGCGGGCCAGCCGCTGATGACGGCGCTGAGCGAGATCGCCGCCGCGCACGCCGCCGCGAAGGCGGCGCCGGCCGATATGGCCGCCAAGGCCGCGCTCGATGCGAAACTCGCGCAGTACGGCGTCGAGATGGACGGGAATACCGTCTATCTGCCGAACGTCGCGCCCGACGAAGGTTTGTCGTCGCCGTTCAACGGCTGGATGACGATCTTCGGCCAGTTCTTCGATCACGGCCTCGATCTCGTGGCCAAGGGTGGCAACGGCACCGTCTACGTCCCGCTGTCCCCGGACGATCCGCTCTACGTGCCGGGCGGGCAGAACTACATTCCGCTGACCCGCGTCACCGTCGAGGCCGGCGCGGACGGCGTTCTCGGCACGGCGGATGACGGCGCGGGCCCGAAGAACCTGACCACGCCCTGGGTCGATCAGAACCAGACCTATGCCTCGACCGCGTCGAAGCAGGTCTTCATGCGCGAGTACATCCCCGGTCCCGACGGCAAGCCGATCGCCTCCGGACACCTGCTGGAGGGCAGCAACGGCGGGCTCGCCACCTGGGCCGACATCAAGGCGCAGGCGAAGACCGTCCTCGGCATCGAGCTGACCGACCTCAACGTCGGCAACATCCCGCTGATCGCGTCGGACCCCTACGGCAACTTCATCCCCGGCCCGAACGGCTATCCGCAACTGGTCGTGGGCATGGGGCCGGACGGCAAGCTCGGCACGGCCGACGACGTGCTGCGCGAGGGCAACCCCGCCGCGCCGGTCAGCGCGCAGGGTGTGGTCCTGACGGGACACGCCTTCCTCGACGACATCGCCCACGCGGCCGTGCCCGTCATCGCCGGCGGCGTGCTGCAGGCGGACGGCGATGCGGCGCTCGGCTATGCCAACGCCGACGGCACCCCCGGTCCCCAGGGCCAGCGCGGTGCCACCGCCTACGACAACGAATTGCTCGACCGGCACTTCGTCGCCGGCGACGGCCGCGCCAACGAGAACATCGCGCTGACCGCCGTCCACCAGGTCTTCCATTCCGAGCACAACCGCATCGTCGAGATGACGAAGCAGATCGCCCTCGATTCCGGGGATCTCGCCTTCCTCAACCAGTGGCTGCTGGTCGATGTCGCGGCGATCCCGACCACCGAGGCCGACCGGGCCGCGCTGGTATGGGACGGCGAGCGCCTGTTCCAGGCCGGTCGCTTCACCAACGAGATGGAGTACCAGCATCTCGTGTTCGAAGAGTTCGGCCGGATGATGCAGCCCGACATCGACGCCTTCGTGTTCGAGCCGTCGGCCGACATCAATCCGAGCATCGCGGCGGAGTTCGCGCACGTCGTCTACCGCTTCGGCCACTCGATGCTGCGGCAGGACATCGCCACGATCGGATTGGATGCGGACGGCAAGCCGGTCCAGAACGACATCACGCTGTTCGACGGCTTCCTCAACCCGGTCATGTACGACTCGCTCGGCGATGCCGAGGCCGCCTCCGGGGCGATCATCCGGGGCATGAGCCGTCAGACCGGCAGCGAGATCGACGAGTTCGTCACCGACGTGCTGCGCAACCAGCTCCTCGGCATCCCGCTGGATCTGGCCACCATCAACCTCGCGCGCGGCCGCGATGTCGGCACGCCGACCCTGAACGTGGCCCGCGAGCGGTTCTTCGAGGAGACCGGCGACACGCTGCTCAAGCCCTACGAGAGCTGGGCCGACTTCGCGCTGAACCTCAAGAACCCGGCCTCGATCATCAATTTCATCGCGGCCTACGGCAATCACGCCTCCGTGCTGAACACGGCCGACGCGCCGCGCACGGTCGAAGACCTGCGCGCGGCCGCGACCAAGCTGGTGCTGGGTGATTCCACGCTGACGGGCGATGCCAAAGCCGCCTTCGACGCTGACCGGCTCGACTTCCTCAACCATACGGGCGCCTATGCCGGCGACGCCACGCTCGGCGGCCTCAACACCGTCGACTTCTGGATGGGCGGGCTCGCCGAGAAGAAGATGGCGTTCGGCGGCATGCTGGGCTCGACGTTCAGCTTCGTCTTCCAGATGACGATGGAGAACCTCCAGGATGCCGACCGCTTCTACTACCTGTCGCGCACGCAGGGGCTGAATCTGCTCAACGAGCTGGAGAACAACACCTTCGCCGAACTCGTGATGCGCAACACCGACCTCGGCGACGCGGACTCGACCGCGCTACCCGGCAACCTGTTCTCGGCCTTCCAGATGCCGACCCTCGAACTCGACATCAGCAAGCAGCTGGGCGCCGATCCGGTGTCGGACGATCCGTTCCTCGGCGGCTTCTCCAAGCTGATCGAGCGCGTCGACGCCAACGGCGACGGGATCGCCGAGTCGATCCGCGTCAACAGCAACGAGCATTTCACGATCGGCGGCACGGAAGGCAACGACGTCATCGTGTCCGGCGGCGGCGACGACGCGATCTGGGGCAAGGGGGGCGATGACCGGATCGAGGCCGGCTACGGCGTCGACAAGGTGTTCGGCGGAGCCGGGGACGACATCATCACCAATGCCGGCACGGATATCGGCGAGGCGGACTTCCTGCACGGCAACGAGGGCAACGACGTCATCCACGGCGGCTCGGGCCTGTCGCTGCTCTTCGGCAACCAGGGCAACGACTTCATCGTGACCGGCCCCGACGGCAAGGAGGCCTTCGCCGGGACCGGCGACGACTTCGTCCTCGGCGGAAGCGGCGGCGACGTGCTCCTGGGCAACGAGGGCAACGATTGGCTGGAGGGCGGGCAGCGCTTCGACAGCCTGTCGGGCGAGAATTCCGAGCTGTTCTTCAACTCGACCATCGTCGGCCACGACATCCTGAACGGCGGCGGCGGCGACACCGACTACGACGGCGAGTCGGGCGACGACATCATGTTCCAGAACAGCGAGGGCATCCAGCGCAGCAACGGCATGGCTGGCTTCGACTGGGCCGTCCACAAGGGCGACAGCCAGGCCGCCAACTCGAATCTGGGCATCCCGATCTTCGCGACGCAGGAAGCCTTCATCCTCCGCGACCGCTTCGATCTGGTCGAGGGCCTCTCGGGGTGGAAGCAGGACGACGTTCTCACGGGGCGCATCACCGCCGTGAACACCCGCGCGGAACTCGAGGGCACCGCGGCCATCCCCGGCCCGAATTCGCCGCTCGACTCCTACTCCAACGACCTGCTGGCCAAGAACGTCGCCCTGATCAGCGGCCTCGCCCCGCTGGTCGCCCATCTCGGCGCGGGCGTTCCGGTGACGCGGGTCGTCGACGGCCAGACGGTGCCGGTCCTCGACGAGAACGGCGTGCAGGAGCGCGTGATCTTCTCCACGGCGGATGCCTCCGACATCCTCCTGGGCGGCGGCGGCGGCGACACCATCACCGGCCTTGCCGGCAACGACATCATCGACGGCGACCGCTGGCTGAACGTGCGCATCCGCTTCGTCGAGGAGGGGGTCGCCTACACGGTCGATGAGATGGCCGGCCAGGTCTATCTCGAAGCCGAGTACGTGAACGGCGCCCCGGTGCCGAATGCGGTGCCCCAGTTCGGCGGCCGGCCGCTCACCGACCTGATGTTCGATCGCACGATCAACCCCGGTCAGCTCGCCATCGTCCGCGAGATCGTGGACGGCGACGCGTCGAACTCTGCCATCGACATCGCCGTCTATCGCGACGTGCTGGCGAATTACGACTTCACCCAGAACGCCGACGGCAGCATCACCGTCGCGCACCGCGTGGTCGCGGGCGTCGATCCGACGCCGGAGGACGACCCGGCCGGCGAGACGCCGGAGACCGAGGGCGAGCCCGACCGCGGCTCCGATGGCGTCGACCGGCTGTTCAACGTCGAGAAGCTGCGCTTCTCTGACGGGAACGGGGGCACGGTCGAGTACTTCCTCAACCAGCTGCCGTTCCCGGCCACGGGGGCGCCCGTCATCGTCGATCCGACGCCGACCAACGGCCAGGTTTCCCCGACGGAAGGGCTCGCGCTCACGGTCGATACGAGCGCGATCCAGGACGTGAACGGGCTGGGCGCCTTCAGCTATCAGTGGCAGGCCTCGGGCAACGGCGGCACCACGTGGCGCGACCTTCAGGTCAACGCGAACGGGCCCGCGTTCACACCGAACGACGGCGTCCTCGGCGTCGGCAGCCAGGTCGGCGAGATCCTCCGGGTCCGTGTCAGCTTCACGGACGGGGCCGGGCATCAGGAAGTGCTCTTCTCCGCGCCGACCGGCGTCGTCGGCGACAATTGGGATGCGATCCCGTTCGTGGCCAACACCTTCAACGGGACGGCGGGCGACGACATCGCCGACGGGACGAGCGGGTTCTTCGGTCTCGGCGCCAACGACACGCTGAACGGCAATGCCGGCAACGATATCCTCAACGGGGCCGGCGGCAGCGACACCCTGAACGGCGGCGCCGGTGACGACCGCCTGGATGGCGGCGCCGGCACCGACGTGGCGGTCTTCGCCGGCGCCGTGGCCAACTTCGCCCTCGGCTCCAGCGGCACCAACCTAGTCGTGACCGACCTGACCGGAGCCGAAGGGACGGACACCCTCAGCACGATCGAGACCCTGCGGTTCGCCGGCGCCAACTACGCCGTCGTCGCGGGCACCGCCGGCAACAATATCGGCCTCAACGGGGCCAACGGTGCGGCCGGATCGCAGGCGGTGTTCGGCTTTGCCGGGAACGACACGCTCAACGGCGGCGCGGCCAGCGACCATCTCGTCGGCGGCCAGGGCAACGACACCATCCGGGGCGATGCCGGCGGCGATACCATCTACTGGACGGCGGGCGATGGCCGCGACCTGATCAACGGCGACACCACCGCCGCGAACATCTTCGGCAGCGTCGACACGATGAAGGTCGTCGGCGACACCTCCGCCGAGACGTTCCGGATCTACACACGGGCCGCCGCGCTGGAGGCCGGGATCGCCGATCTCAACGCCAACACCGAGATCGTCATCACCCGCAACGGCACCGGCAGCGCTTCGATCGTCGCCGAACTGGACAACATCGAGGAGATCGTGATCAGCGGCCGGGGCGGCGGCGACATCTTCATGCCGGTCGGCGACTTTACCGGCACCAGCCTCCTGACCAGCACGATCACGCTCGAAGGCTCCGGGGACGACGACACGGTCGACATGACCGGGCTGCTGTCGGCCCACCGCGTCGTCTTCCGGTCGAACGGCGGCGACGACAGGCTCGTCGGCAACCTGCGTCCCCAGGACATGATCGAGCTGCCGGACGGCGCGACCTCGGACGAGTACGAGATCGAGACCGATGCGCAGAGCGGCCTCACCACGATGACCAGGGGGGAAGACAGCATCTGCTTCACCAGCCCCGGCGGCCTGCCGCAGTTCGGATCGGGCCGGAAACACGACGACGACGACGACATCGAGGACGAGTACGAAGACGATCCTCACGACGATTACGAACCGGAAGATCGTCCGGACACCGGCGAGCCGAATCCGATCGGCAAAACCTTCGTCGGCGGCGCGGAAGACAACATCTTCACGGGCACCGCCAGAAACGACAGCTTCAACGGCGGCGGCGGAACGGATCGGGCGATCCTCAACTTCGCCTTCGGTGCGGCTTTGGTCGGCGTCACGGCCGACGGCGCCACGGTGATCACCGGCCCCGACGGGAGCGACACCTTCCGCGGCATCGAGGTGTATCAGTTCAGCGACCGCACGATCGACAATGCCGACGGCTCGCCGCTGGTGGACGACCTGTTCTATCTCAGCCGCTACGGCGACGTCGCGGCGGCTGGCATCGATGCCGACACGCACTATGCCGAGTACGGCTTCCGCGAAGGGCGCGATCCCAACGCCTTCTTCTCGACGAAGGGCTACCTCGCGGCCAATCCGGACGTGCGGGCCGCCGGCCTCAACCCGCTGTCCCACTACGATCAGTACGGCTTCCGCGAGGGCCGCGATCCCGGCGTGAACTTCGACAACGAGGCCTACTATGCCGCCAACCCGGACGTGCGGGCCGCGGGCCTCAATCCCCTGCGCCACTACCTGGAATACGGTCAGGGTGAGGGCCGCACGACCGACGACGCGATCGGCCGCCCCGCGGATCTCGGCGCGTCGCAGGGCTTCGACGCGCAATTCTACCTCCTCGGCAACGTGGACGTGGCCGAGGCGGCGATCGCGGCGGGCGGCGACAGCTTCGCCTTCGCCCTCAACCACTACACCAAGTACGGGATTGCCGAGGGTCGCGATCCGAACGCCGTCTTCGACACCGACGGCTATCTCGCCGCCTACCCCGACGTGCAGGCGGCCGGCGTCAATCCGCTGACCCACTATGTCCAGTACGGCGCCCGCGAGGGCCGCGATCCATCGACCGAGTTCGATACGACGGCCTACCTGGCGGCAAACCGGGACGTCCAGGCCGCCGGCATCAATCCGATGCTGCACTACCTGCAATACGGTCTCTACGAGGGCCGCTCACCGCAGGCTGATGTCAGCTTCGGTGCCGGGATCGTCGGATGAGGGTGGATATTTGAAGGCACGCTCCCGGTCACGACAGTGACCGCGGATCGAGGCATCGAAAGCAGCGAGCCCCGCGTCGAGGACCGTTTGGGTAAACCCCAAGCGGTCCAACACGTTGGGCTCGCGCGAAGACGGGACGACCCGGCGGAGGTGATCGGTGCGGTGTCGCTGCCGTACGATACGAGCGCCGCGGGCTTTTGCACCACCGAATGCGCGAGGATCGGCGGCAGACCAAGGTGTTGAGATGTGGCGGGACTTATCCGCATCATCAGCATGAGAGGCTGATGGCGCGCCCTGCGGGAATCGAACCCGCCTTTTCAGCGTGAAAGGCTGACGTCCTAACCGATAGACGAAGGGCGCTGTCCGACGGCGCCCGGTCTATAGTCGGGATCGCTTCCGACGGCAACGGCCTTGCCGAAGGTTTCCGCCGCTTGACGCGGAGCGGTCCCATCGGTTTCTCGGGCGTTCGAGACGCCGTCGTCATCCCTGCCTGAAAGACCCGCCATGACCCCGCCGCGCGACCGTCCGGCCAAGCCCTACGGCTTCCGGCCCCGCCCGCGAACGCAGCAGCCGCCCGGACCGACGGCCCGCGAGGGGAGGGACCACGTCGTGCTCTACGGCTGGCACCCCGTGTCGCAGGCGCTGGCGAATGCCGGCCGCCAGTTCCACCGGCTGCTCGCCACCGAGAACGCCCTGGCCCGCCTGAACGAGGCCGGGATCGCTCTGCCGGTCGAGCCGGAGATCGTCCGGCCGAGCGCCATCGACCGGCTGCTCGGCCCGGACGCCGTGCATCAGGGCCTCTACGCGGAGGCCGAGCCGCTGGCCGCGCCCGACCTCGATGCGATGCCGGACGACGCGCTGCTGCTCGCCCTCGATCAGATCACCGACCCGCACAATGTCGGCGCCATCGTCCGCACGGCGGCCGCCTTCGGGGTCACCGCGATCGTCACCACCGCGCGCCACTCGCCCAATGCCACCGGCGTGCTGGCGAAATCCGCCTCGGGCGGCCTCGAACACGTGCCGCTGGTGATCGTGCGCAACCTTGCGGAGGCGCTGATCACCCTCGGCGAGCGGGGCTTCACCCGGATCGGCCTCGACTCCGACGCCGGAACCTCGCTCGATGCCGTCGGCCCGCGCCGTCCGGCCGTGCTCGTGCTCGGCGCCGAGGGCAAGGGCCTGCGCCAGCGCACGACCGAGTGCTGCGACCTGCTCGTGCGCATCGACGCGACGGGCGCGATCCGCAGCCTCAACGTGTCGAACGCGGCGGCGATCACGCTCTACGCCCTGACCCGCACCGCCGGCACGACGGGCTGAGGGCCGGATCGTCCGCTCTGAGACGGCGCCTAAGCAGCGCCCCGGCACGATCGGTCTTGCCCCTCTGGCGCGAGGGTCGGCCGGCTCGTCGATGACGAGGCGGCACGAGACGTTGCGTCGGCGACGCGGATCCGGTATCGCTCGCACCGATTTCCTCATCGGTACCGTCAGGATCCGGGCGCTCACGCCCGGCGGTCGCGCCGCTAAGGGACTCGGCCCTCGACCATCGCTTTGAGCATGCGTCGGCCCTCCGAGAGGAGGCGAGCCCGACCGGATCGTCCATCCGGCGGGCGGCGGTGACGGGGGTATTCCGCAACACGAGCCGCCGACGCCGGCCTCACGCGATGAGGCCATTCAGGAGAAAGAATGTCTGCTGGTCTGAACGCAAGCTCTTCGGCCCGCGAAGATTTCGCGGCCCTGCTCGAGGAATCCTTCCTCCAGCACGAGATCACCGAAGGTTCGGTCGTCAAGGGCACCGTCGTCGGCATCGAGAAGGATGTCGCCGTCATCGATATCGGTGCCAAGACCGAGGGGCGCGTCCCCCTCAAGGAATTCACCGGCCCGGGCCGCGAGGGCGAGCTCAAGGTCGGCGATGAGGTCGAAGTCTACGTCGACCGCATCGAGAACGCGCTGGGCGAGGCCGTCATCTCGCGCGACAAGGCGCGCCGCGAGGAGAGCTGGGTCAAGCTCGAGAAGGCTTTTGAAGCCAACGAGCGCGTCACCGGCACGATCTTCAACCAGGTCAAGGGCGGCTACACCGTCGATCTCGACGGCGCCGTGGCGTTCCTGCCGCGCTCCCAGGTCGATATCCGCCCGGTGCGCGACGTGACCCCGCTGCTCGGCACGCCGCAGCCCTTCCAGATCCTCAAGATGGATCGCCGCCGCGGCAACATCGTCGTGTCGCGCCGTACCGTGCTCGAAGAGAGCCGCGCCGAGCAGCGCTCGGAGCTGGTGGCCAACCTCGAGGAAGGTCAGGTCATCGACGGCGTCGTCAAGAACATCACCGAGTACGGCGCCTTCGTCGATCTCGGCGGCATCGACGGCCTGCTGCACGTCACCGACATGGCGTGGCGCCGCGTGAACCACCCGTCCGAGGTCGTGACCATCGGCCAGACGGTGAAGGTCAAGATCATCAAGATCAACCACGAGACGCACCGCATCTCGCTCGGCATCAAGCAGCTCCTCGCCGATCCGTGGGAGGGCATCGCCGCCCGCTACCCGGAGGGCGCCAAGCTCAAGGGCCGCGTGACCAACATCACCGACTACGGCGCCTTCGTGGAGCTGGAGCCGGGGATCGAGGGCCTGATCCACGTCTCCGAGATGAGCTGGACCAAGAAGAACGTCCATCCGGGCAAGATCGTCTCCACCTCCCAGGAGGTCGAGGTGCAGATTCTCGAGGTCGACTCGGTCAAGCGCCGCATCTCGCTCGGCCTCAAGCAGACCCTGCAGAACCCGTGGGAAGCCTTCGCCGAGAAGCACCCGGTCGGGTCCGAGGTCGAGGGCGAGGTCAAGAACAAAACCGAGTTCGGCCTGTTCATCGGCCTCGAAGGCGACGTCGACGGCATGGTCCACCTGTCGGATCTCGACTGGAACCGTCCCGGCGAGCAGGTCATCGAGGAGTTCAAGAAGGGCGACATGGTGCGCGCCCAGGTTCTCGACGTCGACGTCGAGAAGGAGCGCATCTCGCTCGGCGTGAAGCAGCTCGGCGGCGATCCCTTCGCGGAAGCCGGCGAGATCAAGAAGGGTCAGGTCGTGACCTGCGAGGTCGTCGAGGTGAAGGATTCCGGCCTGGAGGTGAAGCTCGTCGACACCGACATGCAGACCTTCATCCGCCGCGCCGAGCTCGCCCGTGACCGCGGCGACCAGCGTCCCGAACGGTTCGCCGCCGGCGAGAAGTTCGACGCCCGCGTCATCCAGTTCGACCGCAAGGCCCGCCGCGTGCAGGTCTCGATCAAGGCGCTGGAAGTCGCCGAGGAGAAGGAGGCGATGGCCCAGTTCGGCTCGGCCGACTCGGGTGCCTCGCTCGGCGACATCCTGGGTGCCGCCTTCAACAAGAAGAAGGGCGGCGACGAGGAGTAAGCCTCGCCGTTGTCCGACGACGTCTCGGGGCTGGCTCTGCCGGCCCCGAACTTGTTTTGGTCCCGTTTTCGAAGCGTCCCGAGGCGAGCGCGATGGCAGACCGCCTCCCGAGCTTAGGCGCCGGCCTGAGATGGTTGAGGGGGAAGCCCAATGGACGGCGTCCCGACCCGCTCCCACCCGATTTCGATCCCGAGCTCTACCTCGATCTGAACGCCGACGTGGCGATGGCGGTCGAGGCCGGCCTCATCGCTTCGCCGGAAGAGCATTACCGCGTCTTCGGTCATCGCGAGGGCCGGCCGTTTCGCGCGCCGTCCGTGCGGGCCGAACTCGGCGGCGGCCTAGCTGGGCCGTGGACCTACCGCTATCCCTACCGCGCCTGGCCGGATCTTCCGGCGATCGCCTTCGCCCAGCCCCGCCCCGGCCCGGAAGACGAGGCCATCGCGCGCCGGCTCATCGCCGCGTGGCGCTCCGGCGCCGGACGCTCGCCCGTCCAGGCGGACAGCGAGGGCATGTGGGCGGCGCGGACGCAGGGTTTTCCCGCCTTCCACGGCGCCCTGCGGGACGGCGACGCCGCGGTGCTCGCCGGCCTGCTGAACAACCTGTTCCAGTCGCACCTCGCGCACGGCATCGCCATGGGGCGCACGATGGCGACCCTCGCCCGTCACGCTCCGGTGCCCTTCGCCGCGAGCTGGTGCGACCGGCTCCTGCGGCTTTCCGAGGCCCTCGGCCTCGCCCAGGTCCGCTCGCCAGAGCAGGGCGACTTCGCCGCGCCGCTGGCCGGCTCTCTCGATCGGCACGCGGAGCCGGCGCGCCTCGAAGCCGAACTCGGCTTTCCCCTGGCCTTTCCCGATGTCGGCGCGCCGTTCGGCGTGCGCTACGGCGCCGGCATCCTGCCCGAGCACGCCTTCAGCCACGCCTATGCCGCCTGGCGGATCGGACAGCTCGGCCGCCTCGACCGCGTCGTCGAGATCGGCGGCGGCTTTGGCGGCCTCGCTTGGTTCCTGCGGCGGGCCGGCCGGCACTACACGATCCTCGATCTGCCCTTCACCAACGTCCTCCAGGGCTGGTTCCTGCTGAAGGCCGGCCTCGACGTGTCCCTGGCCGGCGAGCCCGAGGCCGCGATCCGGGTCCTGCCGTGGTGGGAGATCGAGCGGGACGAGCGCTACGACCTGGCCATCAACCAGGATTCCATTCCCGAAATGCCCCCGGAAACGGCGGCCATGTACATCGCGCGTATTCGCACCATCGCCCCGCTGTTCTACTCGATCAATCAGGAGGCGGCGGCACCGAACACCGGCGAGTTCCGGCAGGGCGTCGTTCCCGATCTCGTCGCGCGGGACGGCGGCTATCGGAGAGTGAGCCGGAATCTGTTCTGGATGCGCGACGGCTACGTCGAGGAACTCTACGCTCGGCGCTGAACCGGCCGCGTCCTGGGGACAGCGCTTTCGGCGACGACCGCCGCGGGTTGTACGGGCGGGAACGGAACAGGCTCTTGCCCGCTTGCCTCGGGCAGCGTTAAACACGGTCCCCGACTCGGCAGTCCTGCTCGAATCCAAGCCCATCAAGGACTTGGCCGGCATCCGGATCGGCACCGGAACAGTTTGCGGGATCAACCCGTCTCGGCGAGGCGGGCCGGTCCACGGATCAGGCAGGACCGCGTTCGGGCAGGGCGCGGCGTGTACGATCCCAACAGAACAACGGTCGCGCAGCGCCGCTTGGAGAGGAGTACATCGTCGGATGGCCGCAGACGCCGAGTTTCTCATCGACCGCCGCCGTCTGCGCCGCAAGCTGACGCTGTGGCGCGTGCTCGGCATCGGTGCCGCCATCATCGCCGTGGGTGCTCTGGGCTACCGCGCGCGGGTCGGCGACGGCCGCTTCTTCCCGGCCACGGAGAAACAGATCGCCCGGATCTCGATCGGCGGCTTCATCGCCGGCAGCGAATCGACCAAGAAGCTGATCGAGCGGGTCGGCAAGTCGGACGCGGTCGAGGGCGTGGTGATCTCGATCTCCTCGCCCGGCGGCACGACGACCGGCTCGGAGGAGCTCTACCGCAACCTGCGCGCGCTGGCGGCGAAGAAGCCGATGGTCGCGTTCGTCGACGGGACGGCCGCCTCGGGCGCCTACATCACCGCCATCGCCGCCGACCACATCGTCGCCCGCGAGACCGCGCTGGTCGGCTCGATCGGCGTGCTGTTCCAGTATCCGGACGTGTCCGGCCTGCTCGACAAGGTCGGCGTGAAGGTCGAGTCCGTCAAATCCTCGCCGCTGAAGGCGGAGCCTTCGGGCTTCAGCCCGACCTCCCCGGAGGCCCGCGCCGCCCTGTCCTCGATCGTCCTCGACACCTACGGCTGGTTCAAGGGCTTGGTGGCCGAGCGTCGCGGCATGAACGAGAGCCAGCTCTCGGCGGTCGCGGACGGGCGCGTCTTCAGCGGGCGCCAGAGCCTGCCGCTCAAGCTGGTCGATGAGCTCGGCGGCGAGCGCCAGGCCGTGGCGTGGCTCGAGAATGAGAAGAAGGTCTCCCCGAACCTCCCGGTGAAGGATTGGAAGCCGAAGGCCGAGGGCGGGTTCAAGCTCTGGTCGGCGCTCGGGGTCGGGGCCGACCTGCTCGGCCTCGACGGGCTCGCCACCCGCCTCCGCGCGGTCGAGGACGAGGCCGCGGGCGTTGCCCATGGCGGGCTCCTGGCCGTCTGGCGTCCGGCTCCCTGAGGTTTCGCGCCATCTCGCGCCCGCCCCCCATCCGGAAGAGAGCCGCATGATCAAGTCGGAACTCGTGCTCAAGATTGCTGAGCAGAACCCCCATCTCTACCAGCGCGACGTCGAGACCCTCGTCAACGCGATCCTCGACACCATCGCCGACGCCCTCGCCCAGGGCGATCGGGTGGAGTTGCGCGGCTTCGGCGCCTTCTCGGTCAAGCGCCGCGAGGCCCGGCGCGGTCGCAACCCCCGCACCGGCGAGTCCGTGGCGGTGTCGGAGAAGGCGATCCCGGTCTTCAAGACCGGCAAGGAGATGCGCCTGCGTCTCAACCGGGCCGGCATCGGCGACGAGCAGCCGAGCGCTTGATCCGCCGCGACCCGAACCCACCTCCCGGTGGCCGCGTCGGGCCCGGGGCGGCCCCGAATCCCGTTTCGATGCACCCCTCGCGCCGATCCGCCATCCCCATCGGTGACGCGCGCGCTAGTTCTGCGGTCGGAGCCGCAAACGCTCCCGCTCGATCGCCGATCGCGGCATCCGGGCGGGGTCGGCTGAAGGCTCCTGCCGTCCGTCGGAGACCCGTTGCATGATCCGTTTTCTGAAGGCGCTGGTTCTGCTGCCGATCGCGGTGGTGGTCGTTCTGCTCGCGGTCGCCAACCGCGAGCCCGTGACGCTCTCCTTCGATCCGTTCTCGCCGGAGCCGGTGTTCAGCCTCGTCCTGCCGCTCTACGCCGTGCTGTTCGGCGCCGTGGCCCTCGGCGTCCTCGTCGGCGGCATCGGCAGCTGGCTCGGACAGAGCGGAACCCGCCAGCGCGCGCGCCATCACCGCCGCGAGGCCGAACGCTTCGCCAAGGAGGCGGCGGAGCTGAAGACGTTCGGCGCGCCGGGCGTCGAGCCGTCCTACGGCCGAGCCGGCACCCACACGGCGCTGCCGGCCCCGGCCGCGGCGCGCTGAAACGCGGAGCGTTCCACCCCCGATGTCCGAGGTATGCGTCAAGATCTGCGGCCTCGGCACGGAGGCGACGCTCGACGCGGCGCTCGAAGCGGGCGCCGACCTCGTCGGCTTCGTCCATTTCCCCAGGAGTCCGCGCCACGTCACCCTGGAGCAGGGGCGTGATCTCGCGCGGCGGGCACGGGGGAGGGCGGAGCGCGTCGTCCTGCTGGTCGATCCGGACGACGCCCTCCTCGCGGCCGCCATCGACGCCCTCGATCCCGACCTGATCCAGCTTCACGGCAAGGAGAGCCCGCAGCGCCTCGCGGAGATCCGCGCCCGGACCGGGCGGCCCGTCATGAAGGCCGTCGGCATCGCCACCGCGGGTGATCTCGCGGTGCTCCCGGACTACGCCTCCGTGGCCGACCGGCTCCTGCTGGACGCCAAGCCGCCGCCCGGCGCCGACCTTCCCGGCGGCAACGGGCGCAGCTTCGACTGGGACATCCTGAGAGACGCCGTTCTGCCCGCCGGCACGATGCTGTCGGGCGGCCTCGACGCCGGCAATGTCGGGCTGGCGCTGGCCCGCACGGGCCTTTCCGCGGTCGACGTCTCGTCGGGGGTCGAGCTCCGCCCGGGTGAGAAGGATCCGGTCAGGATCGCGGCCTTCGTCGCCGCCGCGCGCCGCCGGGCCTGACCGCCGGGCCCCAGGCCCGTCTTCCCGCCGTGGCCGTCAGGCTGTCGTTCCGGCGCGTTTGTCCGGCTGTGCCGCATTGCGGCCGTCGCCCCATGGGTCTAGCACGCGAGCAGAACCCTGTTTCTCGCGAAGGACCGTCCCCGTGACGCTGAACCCCGCTCCCAATTCCTTCCGCACCGGGCCGGACGAGCGCGGCCGCTTCGGCATCTTCGGCGGCCGTTTCGTGGCCGAGACGCTGATGCCGCTGATCCTCGACCTCGAGAAGGCCTACGCCGACGCCAAGGCCGACCCGTCGTTCAAGGCGGATATGGAGTCCTACGGCACCCACTATATCGGCCGGCCGAGCCCGCTCTACTACGCGGAGCGCCTGACCGAGCACCTGCGCGCGAAGGCTCCGGCGGGGCAGGGCGCGAAGATCTACTTCAAGCGCGAGGAACTGAACCACACCGGCTCGCACAAGGTGAACAACGTGCTCGGCCAAATCCTGCTCGCCCGCCGGATGGGCAAGCCGCGGATTATCGCCGAGACGGGTGCCGGTCAGCACGGGGTCGCCACGGCGACGCTCTGCGCGCGGTTCGGCCTCAAATGCGTCGTCTACATGGGCGCCGTCGACGTCGAGCGGCAGGCGCCCAACGTGTTCCGCATGAAGATGCTGGGCGCCGAGGTGGTGCCGGTGCAATCGGGCACGCGCACCCTCAAGGATGCGATGAACGAGGCCCTGCGCGACTGGGTCACGAACGTCGCCGACACCTTCTACTGCATCGGCACCGTGGCCGGCCCCCATCCCTATCCGGCGATGGTGCGCGACTTCCAGTCCGTCATCGGCATCGAGACGAAGCGCCAGATGCAGGAGTTGGAGGGTCGCCTGCCGGACTCGCTCGTCGCCTGCATCGGCGGCGGCTCGAACGCCATGGGCCTGTTCCACCCCTTCCTCGACGACCGCGAGGTCGAGATCTACGGCGTCGAGGCGGCCGGCCACGGCGTGCAGAGCGGCCTCCACGCCGCCTCGCTCACCGGCGGTCGCCCGGGCGTGCTGCACGGCAACCGCACCTACCTCCTGATGAACGAGGACGGACAGATCGCCGACGCGCACTCGATCTCGGCCGGCCTCGACTATCCCGGCATCGGTCCCGAGCACGCGTGGCTGCACGAGATGGGCCGCGTCACCTACCTGTCCGCGACCGACGCCGAGACCCTGGAGGCGTTCAAGCTCTGCTCGATGCTGGAGGGCATCATCCCGGCGCTCGAACCGGCCCACGCGCTGTCGAAGGTGCTGGAACTCGCCCCCGCCAAGCCGGCCGAGCACCTGATGGTGATGAACCTGTCCGGACGCGGCGACAAGGACATCCCGCAGGTGGCCCAGATCTTCGGCCAGACGCTCTGAGCGGGAGAACGGCCGCGCGGTTCGCAACAGACCGTTGACACCGCCACGCGCTTCTCCATATACCGCGCCCACCGGACGACGCCTCGGCGCCGTCCGCCCCTGTGGCGGGGTAGCTCAGCTGGTTAGAGCAGAGGAATCATAATCCTTGTGTCGGGGGTTCAAATCCCTCCCTCGCTACCACCATCCTTCAGCCTTCACAGGCACTGAGACCGAGCCCTGGACCTGCCGTCCGGGGCTTTTCGTTTTCGGGCTGATCGGTCTGCGACCGCCGACGGCTCCGTCTGCTCGGCCGGCACACCCTGCGCGGCGTCCAGCGCATCGACGGGCTCGCGAACGCGGCCAACGGAACCGCTCTCGTGGATCGGCCTTGTTCCTCGACCTTCGTCGCGGATCTCGCCCCCGATGGACAAGTTCCTCTACTACCTCGTCACGCTGCTCGAATCCGCCTTGTCGGTCGTCGGCATCCGCGCAGCCTACGAGGAGCCGCGCTACGCGGTGGTCGAACGGCTCGACCGCGGAGTCGAGATCCGGGCCTACGACGCGCGCGTGGCGGTCGAGACGGACGCCAGGGGCCAGCAGGACGGCGAGGCTTTCGGGCGCTTGTTCCGCTACATCACCGGCGCGAACGGCGGCGAAGCCCGCATCGCGATGACGGCGCCGGTCGAGTCCGGCGGCCGTCTGATCGCGATGACCGTCCCGGTCGAGCAGGGTGCGGCGGGCACGATGCGGTTCTACCTGCCCCGTACGGTCGCCGAGGCCGGGGCGCCCGAGCCGACCGAAGCCGGCGTCCGGCTAGTGCGGATTCCGCCGGAACGGCTGGCCGTGCTGCGCTTCTCCGGCAGCGCGACGCCCGAAGCGCGTGATGCGCAATCCCGCCGTCTCGCCGAGGTGCTGGAGAGAGCCGGACGGAAGCCGGAGGGGCTGCCCTTCTTCATGGGCTACGATCCGCCCTTCTCGATCCCCTTCCTGCGGAGAAACGAAGTCGCCGTGCGGCTCCCGTCCGCGAAGACGTGACCCGTAGAGGTTTTTCGTCCGACCTGTCGCCCACGGCTGGATCGGAGCGGCCGCACAGCCGCTGTCCCACGGTTACCGGTTGATCACCTCGGTCATTGCCCATCCCGTCATCGCGAGCGGCTGCGAAGCGATCCAGAGCGCGCCCTATCCGGAAAGGTCGCGCCCTGGATCGCCACGGCTTCGCCTCGCGATGACGTGGGTGGCGAAGTGACCGAGCGAACGGCGATCGTCGCCGGATCGGCTTCTCAGCGCCCTCTGATCCAATCCACGGCACCCGCGGCGGAGCGGAATTCTTCGAGGGCGTGAACCCGTGAAGCCGGGATCGCGTCGCGGGCCATGGTCGCGAGGGCGTGGCCGGGGCCGAGTTCCAGAACGGTGTCGCAGCCGTACTCGCGGCAGGCCACCAGGCAGGCGGCCCAGTCGATCGTCTGAGAGATCTGACCCGCGAGCTTCGACAATCCGGACCGAACATCGAACACGACGGCGCCGTCGAGGCCGCTGATCAGCCTGGGAGCTCCTGCCGACGGGCGCCGCGGGCTCTCAGCGGCCAGGGCCTCCGCGAAGCGCCGGCTCGCTTCGCGCAACAGCGGCGTGTGCGAGGGCGTCCGCACCGAGAGGAGCACGGCCCGCTGCGCCCCGGCCGCACGCGCCGCCGAGCAAAGCTCCTCGAGGTCGGCGCGCGCGCCGCCGACGACGGCGCTGTCGGCCCCGTTGCGGATCGCGAGGTGGCAGCCATGACGCCCGGCCATGATCTCGATCTCCGCGAGGCGCAGCCCCCGGATGCCGGCGAGCGCGAAGCCCTCGCCGCTGGCCGCATCCATCGCCTCGGCACGGATCGCCGCGAGGCGCAGGATCGCCTCCGCGTCGAAGCGCCCGGCGCAGCCCCAGGCCGCGAGATCGCCGATACTGTAGCCGGCGACGATCGCGCGGGCGGGGCGCGCCGCCTCGACGAGGGTCCAACCCGCCAGCGCGGCGGCGCAGCAGAGGATCTGCCCGGTGCGGTTGCCGTGCAGGTCCGCGCCGGGAGCGCGCACGAAATCCCGCGGGTCGCGGCCGAGGACGCGCTCCGCCGCCGCGAAGACCGGCGCCGCGGCCGGCCAGTCGGCGGTGAGATCGAACATCCCCGGATGCTGGCCGCCCTGGCCGGAGAGGAGAACGGCGAGGGTCACGGGCGCGCCTCGATCGCGTCGACGAACAGCGTCATGGCGAGCAGGTCGGCGGCGCCGCCGGGGCTGAGGTTCCGGGCGACGAAGGCGCGGTGCAGCGCCTCCGCGCGCCTCCGCCAGCCGGCTTGCGCCACGCCGCCCTCGGCGATGAACCGCGCGGCCTCGTCCCGCGCGAAGGCGAACCCGTCCGGACCGCCCCGATGCAGGAGGTTCGTGTCCTCGACATGCGCGATCAGGGCGAGACAAGCCTCGACCCGCGCCGCCTCCTCGTCGCCGGGATGCATCCGCCGGCCCCGCTGCAGGGCCGGCAAGCCGACCCGGTAGAGGCTCGGAAACCCGGCGGCGGCCTCGGCCGGTGCACCACCGACGCCGTGCCGGCGGCGAGCCCGCGCGCCGGGGGCGTGGAGCAGCACCGGACCGTCGAGGATCGCCGCGCCGTAGCGCTCGCGCACGAGGGCGCCGAGCGCCCCGGCAGCCGGGCGCGGCAGGGCACCGGCCGCGGCGCAGAGCAAGCCGAGGCCGAAGATGGCGCCGCGATGCGTGTTCACGCCGCCGGTGGCCACCCGCATCGCCGCCTCCGCCTCGAGGCCGATACGGCGCAGCGCCGGCATTGGCGCGCCCGCCGCGCCGGCGCGGGCGAGGTCGCGGAAGAAGGGCGCGATCGCCGCGGTGCTCGCGCGGAAGGTGCCCGCGTCCATGTCGGCGTGGCTGCCGGGATCGACGTGGCTGACGAGGCCCGGTTTCGGGTAGGTTTCGAGTTCGAGCCGGAGGGCGCGAGCGGCCGTCCGCGCGATCGCCTCGACCCACGACCGATCAATGGCCTCCTCGGCGAGCGACCGGCTTGCTGCGAGCGGAATCATGCCAAAACTCCCGCGCGAAGGGCGCCGGCCTCGCGCAGGGCGAGGCGGTCGCGATGCTTGACCAGAACCGTCTCTCCGGGCGCCGCGGCGTGCAGTTCGCGCCAGTTCACGCCGCCGCCGTCGGCGAACACGATCTCGCCGTCGAGTCGCATGGGCGAGCTCGCCTCGATGGCGGCGAGACCGTCGAGGAGGCTGGGCGGGATCGCGTCGGCGACCGGCCAGAGCAGGTCGAGATCCGACCGCTCCGACAGGTAGGGCAGGCCGGTCAGGCTTTGCCAGAGAAGGCTCCCGAACGGGCGCGGCGACAGGTTTCGGCGCTCACCGAGGGCGATGATTGCATCGAGCGTCGCGGCCCAGGAGACCGGCCAGGCACCGCGCGCCTCGGCGAGGAGAACGGGAGGGCGCGGGCGGACTGCGTTCGGCGGCAGGGCGAGGCCGATGCGGCGCTTGCCGTCCCGCGGCGGCAGCGGCAGGCCGACCGGGACGAGCGCCGTATCCTCCCCCGGATGCGAGCGGCGCAGGATGACCGGCCGCCCGGCTTCGATCCAGGCCGCGACGTGGGGCACTCCCGCGAGGTCCGATCGGCCGGCGAGTGCCGTCGCCCAGGCCCGCGGCTCGACGTCGAGAAGGTCGTGGCGCCGGTACGCTTCAGCCAAGCGCGGCGTCCCGCACCACCTGCGCGGCGATCTCCTCCGCCACCGGGCGCCCGCCGCGCTCGCGCCCGGCGCGGTCGCGGACATCCTCAGCGGGCATGGCGTCGATCACGGAGGCGATCTGCTCCGCCAGAGGCCGGTTCGGATCGAGTACCGCCTGCACCGCGCCGGTGCGCACCATGTTGTCGAGGCCCGGCGCGAAGACCGGCGTGTCCTTGGCCATGGCCTCAAGCCGGTCGAGGGGCAGCTTCGTCACGCGCGCGACGGACGGCAGGTCCATCACGCTCGGATTCGCCCCCGGCAGGCCGACGAGGACGCGGGTCGCCAGCGCCGTGGCGATGAAGGCGCCCGCGGCCGAGTGGCCGTAGATCAGCCCGACGGTCGGGTGGCCCTGGGCATCGGCGAGCAGCAGCGTCTTGGCGAGGTGGGCGAGATACTCGTTGAGGCCAAGCAACTCGTCGCGCCGGCTCATCCGCTGGCTGTCGGAATCGATCACGACGAGGATCGGCGTGCCGCCGCCCCGGCGCACCACGTCGAGGACGTGGCGCGAGAGCCGGCAGGCGCCGTCGACGCCGAGCGCCGTGTCGCCGTCGATGCCGATCACCGCGAGCCGGCCGCCCCGGAACGGACCCTCGCCGCCGACGAGCCCGTCCTCGACCGCGACGGAATGGCCCTCGGGAAAGACCGAGGCCAGGATCTCAGCGAGCGTCATGGGTCGTCTCTCCAAGGCCGGCGAGCAGGGCGTCGAAATCGGCGGTCGCGAGGGCCGGCACCGTCTCCGGGTCGTTCACCCCGAGGCGCGCCCAGATCTCGGTGGCGTCGCGGCAATCGCCGAAGCGGGTGAGCCGCTCCTCAAGCCGCGCCTGCTCCGCCTCCAGAGTGGCGAGATCGAAGGCCGGGGCGCGGCCGATCAGGTCGAGCGCCGCCTGCCGGAAGGCGGCGACCGTGTCGTCGGCAAAGGCGTCGGCGCCGCCCGTCAGCCGGCGGTGCTTGCCGCCCATGGTGCGCCAGACCAGGGCGCGGTCGCGGGAGTCGAATTCCTCCGCCCCCTTGTTGGTCTCGATCACCTCCGGCCCCGAGACGGAGATGCGCCCGCCCTCGGAGACGACGAGCCGCGAGCAGGTGCCCGCGATCAGCCCGCCGCCGCCATAGGCGCCGGCCCGGCCGCCGATCAGGCCGATCACCGGCACGCCGGCCGCGCGGACCTGCGCGATGGCGCGCATCACCTCGGCGATGGCGGTCTCGCCGGCATTGGCCTCTTGGAGCCGCACGCCGCCGGTGTCGAACAGGATCAGCACCGCCGCGGGCTTCAGCGCCAGGGCGGCGCGCAGCAGGCCGACGAGCTTGGCGCCGTGCACCTCCCCGAAGGCGCCGCCCATGAAGCGGCCCTCCTGCGCGGCGAGGAGGACGGGTCTGCCGTCGAGGCGGCCCGAGCCGACGATCATGCCGTCGTCGAAGGCGCGCGGCAGGTCGAACAGCGGCAGGTGCGGGCTCATCCGGCGCTGCTCGGGGCCGATGATTTCTTGGAACGACCCGTCATCGAGGAGGCCGTCGATGCGGGCGCGGGCGCTGGCCTCGTACCAGCTCGTGGCCCAGCCCTTGGCGGCGGGGTCGATGATCCGTTCGCTCATCTTCAGACCTCCATCAGCCGGGCGCCCTGGAGCAGGCGCAGGGACACGGTGTCGGGGCGTGCGCCGCCGTCGTTGACGGTGATGCGCAGGCCCCCCGGCTGGGCGCGGGCGACGAAGTCGGCGACGACCGCCGCCCAGACATCGCCGTAGCCGCGGATCGGCGTCTCGATCTCGACCGTGCACTCGGTCGGGGCGAGCGCGCGCTCCAGCAGCACTTCGAGGTTGCCGGAGGCGACGACGCCGGTGATGGCCTGCGCCTTCGTGCCAGGCAGGGCCTTCTGCGTCGTGTGTCGGAAGCTGAGCTTTTCCATCGCGGCCTCACCAGTTCCGGAACTTCGCCGGCGGCTCGTAGAGCCCGCCCGACCAGTGCACGAGATCCTTGATCGACTTCGCCGCGAGGAGGGAGCGGTCCGCGTCGAGGGGCTCGATGCCGAGATCCTCCGGGCGGCGCACGATGCCGCGCTCGCGCAACCGCTCGACCATGGCCCGGTCGCGCCCGCGGCCGATCTCGGTGTAGCCGGCAACGCCCCGGATCGCCTGCTCGCGCTCGTCGGCGGTGCGGCAGAGCAGGAGGTTGGCGATGCCTTCCTCGGTGACGATGTGGGTGACGTCGTCGGCGTAGACCATCACCGGGGCGAGTTCCAAGCCGATCTTCTTCGCCAGTTCGAGCGCGTCGAGCCGCTCGACGAAGGCGGGCGCTAGACCTTCGCCGAAGGTCTCGACGATCTGCACCACGAGCTTGCGCCCGCGCATCAGGGCGGGATCGCCGGTGATCTGGGCCTCGCGCCCTGCCTTCATCCAAGTATCGGAGGGGTGGCGCCGCCCGTGCGGGTCCGAGCCCATGTTGGGCGCGCCGCCGAAGCCCGCCACGCGGTTCTGCGTCACCGTCGAGGAATGGCCGGCGAGGTCGATCTGCAGGGTCGAGCCGATGAACAGGTCGCAGGCGTAGAGCCCGGCCGTCTGGCAGAAGGCGCGGTTCGAGCGCAGCGACCCGTCGGCGCCGGTGAAGAAGATGTCGGAGCGCTCGCGGATGTAGCGGTCCATGCCGACTTCCGAGCCGAAGCAGTGGACCTGCTTCACCCAGCCCGACTCGATCGCCGGGATCAGGGTCGGGTGCGGGTTGAGCGCCCAGTGGGTGGCGATCTCGCCCTTCAAGCCGAGGCGCTCGGCGTAGGTCGGCAGCAGCAGCTCGATCGCCGCCGTGCCGAAGCCGATGCCGTGGTTGAGTCGGCGGATGCCGTACTCGGCGTAGATCCCCTTGATCGCCATCATGGCCATCAGGATCTGCGTCTCGGTCATCGCCGCCGGGTCGCGGGTGAAGAGCGGCTCGACGTAGAACGGCTTGTCGGCCTCGACCACGAAGTCGATCCGGTCGCCGGGGATGTCGACGCGGGGCACGCGCTCGACGATCTCGTTGACCTGCGCCACCACGACGCCGTTCTTGAAGGCGGTGGCCTCCACCACCGTCGGCGTGTCCTCGGTGTTCGGCCCCGTATAGAGATTGCCGTCCCTATCGGCCGAGACGCCCGCGATCAGCGCCACGTTCGGGGTGAGATCGACGAAGTAGCGGGCGAACAGCTCGAGATAGGTGTGCACCGCCCCGAGCTCGATCTGCCCGCCGTAGAGCATCCGGGCGATGCGCCCGCCCTGCGGTCCGGAATAGGAATAGTCGAGCCGCTTCGCGATCCCCTGCTCGAAGATGTCGAGATGTTCGGGAAGCACGATGCCGGACTGGACCATGTGCAGGTCGTGCACGCGGGCCGGATCGCACTGGCTCAGCGCCCGCGCGAGGCAATCGGCCTGCTTCTGGTTATCGCCCTCCAGGCAGACCCGGTCGCCGGGCCGAAGGATCGCCTCCAGGAGATCGACCACCGCGGACGCCGCCACGACCTTTCCCGCGGCATGGGTCCGGCCCGCCTCGATCCGCGCATCGCGGGCTTCCCGCTCCCGACGCCAGCCGCTCATCCGGTCCGCTCCCTATGGTGGCCTCGCTGCGCATACGCCGGCGGCCCTCATGAACCGCGCCGTATGTCCTGCGGCGTTCCGATGCCCCTCTTGTATTCTGACTTGCGTCGAAGTCAATATATTGCATACGATAAGTCAACAAGAACGAATCAGCGCATACAGGAAGGAGACGGCTCATGACGGCTGCATGCACACCGCCCATGCACGGCGCAATCGTCGTGCCGCTGCAGCCCGATCCGGCTGGCCGATGGGGGAGGGACGTTCGATGACGATCCTCGGCGTCGCGCTCCTCGCGCTTTGCACCCTTGTCGGCGTGTTCCTGGGCGACCTGCTCGGGATCCTGCTCGACGTGAAGGCCAATGTCGGCGGCGTCGGCATCGCGATGATGCTGCTGATCGCCGCCCGGGTCTGGCTGATGCGCCAGGACCGGCTCGGCCACGCGACCAAGCTCGGGGTCGAGTTCTGGGCCAGCATGTACATCCCGATCGTGGTGGCCATGGCCGCGCAGCAGAACGTCGTCGCGGCGGTGAGCGGCGGGCCGATCGTGATCATCGCGGCGGTCGGCAGCGTGCTCCTGTGCTTCGCCGCAACGGCCCTGCTCGGCCGGATCGGCGGACGGCCGGCGCAGGACGCCGCCGAGGTCGCGCAGGCGGGCGCGGTCATCGCCGGCGAGGGCGCCGAGGCGCCGTCACGGCCTTCCACCACGGCCCGGAGGTGAGTCCCATGCTGCACATGCTGGAACACATCTTCGTCGAGCAGAGCCTGGTCGCCGCCTTCGCGGTGATCGGCGGCCTGATGCTGGTGTCGAACCTCATCGGGAAACGCCTGACGGGCGGGCGGGTCCACGGCTCAGCCATCGCCATCGTGCTCGGCCTCGGGCTGGCCTATCTCGGCGGGCTCGCGACCGGCGGCAAGCACGGGCTTGCCGACATTCCGGCCCTGTCCGGCATCGGGCTGATGGGCGGCGCCATGCTGCGCGACTTCGCCATCGTCGCCACCGCCTTCGAGGTGGACGTGATCGAAGCGCGCCGCGCGGGGCTGCTCGGCGTCGTCGCGCTCGCGCTCGGCACGGTGCTGCCCTTCATCGTCGGCACCCTGACGGCCATCGCCTTCGGCTACCACGACGCGGTGTCGATCACGACGATCGGGGCGGGCGCCATCACCTACATCGTCGGCCCGGTGACCGGCGCAGCGCTCGGCGCCGACTCGACCGTGATGGCGCTCTCCATCGCCACCGGCGTCACCAAGGCCGTGATGGTGATGGTGGGCACGCCCTTGGTCGCCCGGCTGATCGGTCTCGATAACCCGCGCTCGGCGATGGCCTATGGCGGGCTGATGGGCACGGTCAGCGGCGTCGCGGGCGGGCTCGCCGCGACCGATCCGAAGCTCGTTCCCTACGGGGCGTTGACCGCGACCTTCCACACCGGCATCGGCTGCCTCGTCGGCCCGTCGCTGCTGTTCCTGATCGTGCGGGCGCTGGTGGGATGACGCGGATGGGCGAGGGCGGCGAGATGGACGGCATGGCCGAGGGGCGCGGCCTCCTCTCGGATCAGATCCGCAATGCCCTGACGGACGAGATCGCCTCGGGCGTCCTCGCGGCGGGGATCGCCCTCGACGAGCAGGATCTCGCCGACCGCTTCGGCGCCTCGCGCACCCCCGTCCGCGAGGCTCTGCGCCAGCTCGCCTCCAGCGGTCTCGTCGAGATGCGGCCGCGGCGCGGCGTCGTCGTGACCCGCATGACCCCCGAGCGGATCATGGAGATGTTCGAGACGACCGCCGAGTTCGAGGCCCTGTGCGTGCGTCTCGCGACCTACCGGATGACGCCGCTCGAACTGAGCGCCCTGATGGACCTGCACGAGCAGTCGGCGGAGCCGGTGGCGGCGCAGGACTACGACACCTACGACGCCCTCAACCGGTCCTTCCACGAGGCGCTCTACCGCGCGACCCATAACGGCTTCATGGCCGAGCAGGCGCTGGCGATCCGCTCCCGCCTGTCGGCCTTCCGCCGGACCCAGCTGCGCCAGGGCGAGCGGATCCTCCGCTCGCGCGCCGAGCACGGCGAGATCCTGCAGGCGATCGCGGAGGGCGACGGCGACGCCGCGGCCCGGCGCATGCGCGCCCACATGCTCAACGCCGCGAGCGCGCTCGGCCGCTACGTCGCGGACCACGCGAGCGCGTGAGGGTCCGGACCTTATCCTGGAGTGTCCGGCCTGCGCGGTTTCAGCGCGGGCCGAAACCGTTCGGCCCGTCGCGGGTAGCCCCATCGCGCGTCGATCGACGCGACAGGACAGGAGCGGGCCGGAATGGGACACAAGCCGCTGCGCGAGCAGGTCATCGTCGTCACGGGAGCATCCAGCGGGATCGGGTTGGCGACCGCGCGGATGGCCGCGCAACGCGGCGCCCGGGTCGTGCTCGCCGCGAGAAGCGAGGAGGCCCTGGCCGAGGCCGCCGCCGCGTTCGGTCCCCGCGCCACCTACGTGGTCGCGGATGTCGGCCGGCGCGAGGACGTTCAGGCCATCGCCGATAGGGCAATCGCGACCTTCGGCGGCTTCGATACCTGGGTGAACGTCGCCGGCCTGACGGTCTACGGTCCGCTCCGCGAGATCACCGCCGAGGACCACGAGCGGCTGATCCGCACCAATTTCTGGGGCACGGTGTACGGCTCGCTGGTTGCCGCGGAGCACCTGCGCGAGCGCGGCGGCGCAATCATCAATGTCGGCAGCATCGCCTCGGATCTCGCCTTCCCGTTCCAGGGTCTCTACGCCGCTTCGAAGCACGCGGTGAAAGGCTTCACCGACACCCTGCGGATGGAATTCCGCGCGGAGGGCGCGCCGGTCTCCGTCACGCTGGTGAAGCCCGCCTCCATCGATACGCCGCTGCCGAACCGGGCGCGCAACTACATGGACCGCGAGCCGACGCTGCCGCCGCCGATCTATCCGCCGCGGGAGGTGGCCAACGCGATCCTGCACGCCGCCGTGCACCCGCAGCGGGACATCGTGGTGGGCGGAGGCGGCAAGCTCTTCGTCATGGGCAAGGAGTTCGCCCCCGGCGCCTACGACGAGCTCGCGCCGGCCATCATCGCCCTGCAGAAGCGGTCGGAATCGCCGAGGAACCCGGAGGGCGCGCTGCACGCGCCTCGGGGTGCCGGCCGGGAGCGGGGCGATCCGCCGGTCTACGTCATGCGCACGAGCGCCTACACCCGAGCGACCCTTCACCCTCTCGCCACGGCCGGGCTGGCCGCCGGCCTGGCGGCGACGGCCGCCCTTGTCCTTGGCGGGCGGCACATCGGCCGCCGGTCCTGACGCGCCCCGCCCGAGGTCAGGCGGCCTGCTCGCCGGCGTAGCGGCGGCAATGCTGGAGGTAGCCGACCTCGTGGCGGCCGGCGAGGTCGACCACGCTGGACCAGAGCCAGGACGGCGCCCCGTCCTCCACGCGGGCGCCACCCGTCACCTCGGCGCGCCAGCCCGAGCGGACGGCGTCGTCCATCTGTCGGCCATGCGCCTTGCCGACCACGTAGGCGAGGTAATGCGCCGCCCGGACCGCCTCGTCGCGGCTGAACTGATCGATATCGAGCTTCAGATCCTGCGGCGCGAGTTCACGCATCACGACCGGCTTGCCGAGGAGATGTACCGGCAGCATGCGTTCGCCGAGGTTCGGCGAGAGGGCCCGTGCGCCGGCCACCACGCGCTCGGCCGGGTCCGACGGCATCGCCGCGCCCGGCGCGGGCGGTGCGGCGGGCTCGACCGCCTCCTTCAGATCCACCAGTGCGAGGCGCTGCTTGTCGCGGGACCCGGCGATGCCGATCAGCGCGGCGTAGCGCAGGAAACCGAGCGAGCTGCAGCCCTTCATCCAGTAGGCCGCGTCGATGAGGTGGGCCTCGGCCTCCTCGCTCCGCCCGCTCAGTGCCAGCACGAGGCGGCGCACCTCGTCCTCCTGAAACAGATCTTCCAGCGCCCGGCGCTCCTGCGCGTCGAGAGCCCAGAATTTGCGTCCCAGCGGAATGGCCGGCTCCACCCTCTTCAGGCGTTCCCGCGCGAGGTGTTTCCAGTGCCGACCGAGGGCGCGGCGGCGCACCGAGCGCACCACGTCGGGCTCGGGAGGCTGCCGGTTCTCCTCATCCCCACCCAGGCCCACCGCGTAGCCCGCGATCATCTCCTCCAGCATCCGGGCCGTGACGACGCCCGGAAGGTCCGAGCCGCGGGCGGCGCTCGCGAGCGACAGCCCGAGGCGGACGAGGTCGTGCGTCGGGTTGCCGATCACGGTCTGGTCGAGATCCCGGATCTGGATGTCCACCCGCCCGTCGGCGTCGGCCAGCGGACCCAGGTTGCCGAGATGACAATCACCGCAGATCCAAACCGGAGGCCCCTCCGGAAGGGTGCCGCGCGGAAGGCCGTCCAACCACTCGTAGAATTTCAGGGTGTTGCCGCGAACGTAGGCGTGGGCCGACCGGGCCATCTTGAGCGTGCGCTGCCGCTCCAGCACGATCGCACGCTGCTCAGGACCATACGCGTCGTTCACACGCATCAAGACACCTTCAACCCGCAGGCCGCGCCCGTCGCGCGGTGAAGCGTCAACGCGCGCGGGCCGATCCCTGTAGCGCGGCCGATCGTCCCCAGCCCGGATTATGGTGAGCCAGAGAACGTGTCGATGGCCGGGGCTGCCGAGTAGGATCAACCTCGAGCGAGAGACCGGCTTCTGGACCTGCTGTCGGCCGATCCCTGCGCATCCGCCCGGTGGACGCATCGAGAGCACGTGTGCGAGATGCATCGCAAGGACGCGTCGGGCGTCGACCGCCCTGGTTGCATGAAGAGGCTTATCACTACGATTGCGCAGCATTCGCCGAATGTATCGGGACCGGCCAGACTAAAACTATGATGTGATGACAAACTTCCTTCCTGCGCTGGCAAGGACAAGGACGTCTAGCGCTGATTGACACCTTCAGCCTGACCATGTGACGAGAGCGAATGCCGGCGACCCGACCCTACGGATTTTCCTCCTCTCGCGGCGTGAGTGCTGTCTCCGGCGAAGAGGCCGTCTCGGGTCGAGACGACCCGACGGTTGCGTTCACCCAATCCGGTCAACGGGTCGTGGGCGGACGGGTCGCGGCGCCTATTTCCATCAATCCTATCGAATCCAGGAACCCTGCGCGTGACGGACGCTGAGGTCGAGGAACTCCGCCGGCATGTGGCGGCGCTCGAAGCCGAGAATGCGCGCCTGCGTGAAGCGCTCAAGGATCAGGACCGCGGTTCCGACCCCGACCCGCACGCGACCCCGGCCTCCACACTGGCGGCCAGTCCGGCGCGGCTGCGGGAGGCGCTCACCATCGCCACGGTGGGCGGCATCTACTTCGACCTGAATGGCCGGCTCCTCGACGCCAACGACGCCTTCCTGGCCATGGGCGGCTACAGCCGCGAGGACCTCAATGCCGGGCGGCTCAGCTGGCAAGTCCTGACACCGCCCGAGTGGCTCGACATGTCCTGGCGTGCCTTCAACGACCTGAAGACCACGGGGCACACGTCACCGTACGAGAAGCAGTATTTCCGCAAGGACGGCTCTCGCTTCTGGGCCTTGTTCGGCGCCACGCTTCTGGACGACGGCCGCGGGTTCGAGTTCGTCGTCGACATCACGGACCGCAAGCAGGCGGAGGCGGAGCTTGCCGCGCGCGAGGCGGAACTCCGGCTGATCGCCGACGCGATGCCGGTGCTGATCGCCTTCATCGACCGCGCCTTCACCTACCGCTTCGCCAACGCGGCCTACGAAACGTGGTTCGGCCGCAGGCCCGAGCAGGTCGTCGGCCGCACGATCGCGGAACTCCTCGGCACCGCCGAGTTCGAGGCCCGCCGCCCCTTCATCGAACAGGCCCTGGCCGGCGCGGACATCCACCTCGAGCGGTCGTGGCCGCATCCGGATGGCCAGCCGCGCGAGGCGGCGATCCGCTACATTCCGAGCCGCGACTCGTCCGGTGAGGTCACCGGCATCTACGTGTTCGTGCAGGACATCACGGACCGCAAGCAGACCGAGGAACTGCTGGCCTCGCGGGCGCTGCAGCTCGAAGCGCAGGTCGCCGAACAGGAAAAAGCGCGGGACCGCATTTGGAACCTGTCGCCGGTGCTCAAGTTCGTCGCGCGCCACGACGGCGAGATCCGATCGGTGAATCCATCCTGGACGCGCTCCCTCGGCTGGTCGGAACAGGAGACCCTCGGGCGCAACGTGCTCGACTTCGTCGCCCCCGAAGGACGGCGGCAGGCCGCCTCGGACCTGATGCTGGGTGCCGCGACGCCCTTGTCCGGCGACATCGAACTCACGTTGCTCACCAAGGGGAACGGCCCCCGCCACGTCTCCTGGACCGTCGTGCCGGGAGACGACCTCCTCTTCGGCTTCGGCCGGGACATCACCGAGCAGCGGGTGGCCGAGGAGGCCCTGCGGCAGTCGCAGAAGCTGGAGGCTGTCGGCCAGCTCACCGGCGGCGTGGCGCACGACTTCAACAACCTGCTCACCATCATCCGCTCGTCCGTCGACTTCCTGCGCCGGCCGGAGCTGCCGGAGACCCGCAAGGCGCGCTATCTCGACGCCGTGTCCGAGACGGTGGACCGGGCGGCGAAGCTGACCGGACAGCTCCTCGCCTTCGCCCGCCGCCAGACGCTCAAGCCCGAGGTGTTCGAAGTCGCCGGGCGGCTGCACGCTGTCGCCGACATGCTCGACACGGTGACGGGCGCCCGCATCCGGGTCGTGACGCAGGGCCTGGACATCCCCTGTTTCGTGCGTGCCGACATCAGCCAGTTCGAGACCGCGCTCATCAACATGGCGGTCAACGCCCGCGACGCCATGGAGGGGGAGGGCACCCTCACGCTACGGCTGGTCTGCTCCGTGCCGATGCCGCCGATCCGCGGGCATGCCGGCGGTCCCGGCCCCTTCGCGGCGATCTCGCTGTCCGACACCGGAGCGGGCATTCCCCCGGACCGGATCGGCCGGATCTTCGAGCCCTTCTTCACGACGAAGGAGGTGGGCCGCGGGACCGGGCTCGGCCTCAGCCAGGTTTTCGGCTTCGCCAAGCAATCCGGCGGCGACGTCTCGGTCGAGAGCGTGGTGGGATGCGGCACCACCTTCACCCTCTACCTGCCGGAAACCGAGGCCGCACAGGAATCGGCGGAGACGGGGCGCCCGGGCGACGCGCCGCCGATCGGGGCCGGCCAGCGGATCCTGGTGGTCGAGGACAATGTCGAGGTCGGGCGTTTCGCGACGCAGATCCTTCAGGATCTCGGGTTCGAGACCCGCTGGGCGGCGAATGCCGAGGAAGCACTGGACGCGTTGGGCTCCGAGGACGCGGCCTTCGAGGCGGTCTTCTCCGACGTCGTGATGCCGGGCATGGGCGGGATCGAGCTGGCCAAGCGCCTGCGCCGCACCCACCCGCATCTGCCGGTGATCCTCACCTCGGGCTACAGCCACGTGCTGGCTCAGGAAGGGGCGCACGGTTTCAACCTGGTGCAGAAGCCCTACTCGGCCGAACAGGTCTCGCAGGCCCTGTGCAAGGCGATCAGCCCGCGGGTCCGGCACGGACGAGTCGGATAGACTTGACGCGGGAGCCCGCGTACCGGCCCCGCGCATCGGACGCGACGTTCCGCGCTCATCCGTCTCGAACGGGAGTCGGCGATCGATGACACCATCCGCCCGTCCCGTGTGTTATCGCCGACGCTGACGCGGGATTACGCGGCGTTTACGCTGCGCTCGCGCGCAACCGCCGGACACGGCATGGGAGCTTCGTTGGAACCGATGGCCGAGGCGATGGAGACGACGGGCGCTCGATCCGGTTCCGACACCCGGATCTCCACCGGCATCGCCGGCTTGAACGAGATCCTCGGCGGCGGCCTGACGCCGGATCGGCTCTACCTGCTCGAAGGCACGCCCGGCACCGGCAAGACGACTCTCGCGCTGCAGTTCCTGCTCGACGGAGCGGCCCGGAACGAGCGCAGCCTCTACGTGACGCTGTCGGAGACCGCGGACGAACTCCGTGCGGCGGCGGCGAGCCACGGCTGGTCGCTCGACAACATCGACGTCTACGAACTCGTCAACGAGCTGGGTCTCGATCCCGACAGCGAGCAGTCGATCCTGCACCCGTCCGAGATCGAACTCGGCGAGACGGTGCGGGAGGTCATCACCCGGGTCGAGAGCCTCAAGCCCGAGCGCGTGGTGTTCGACAGCCTGTCGGAACTGCGTCTGCTCGCGCAGAACCCGCTGCGCTACCGTCGCCAGATCCTCGCCCTGAAGCACTTCTTCTCCAAGCGGTCCTGCACGGTGCTGATGCTCGACGACCGCACCTCGGAGGCCGGCGATCCGCAGCTCCACAGCATCGCGCACGGGGTGATCTCACTCGATCAGATGCCGCGGGAGTTCGGCTCGGAGCGTCGGCGCCTGCGCATCGTGAAGATGCGCGGCATCAAGTTCCGGGGCGGTTACCACGACTTCGTCATGGAGACCGGCGGCATCGAGGTCTTCCCGCGCCTCGTCGCTGCCGACCATCACGCGACCTTCGACGCGCAGGCGCGGTCGACGGGCTCGCCGGAACTGGACGCCCTGCTGGGCGGCGGCCTCGTGCCCGGCACCAACACGCTCCTGCTCGGCCCGTCCGGCGTGGGGAAGACGACGACCGCGATGCGCTGCATGCTGGCCGCACTCGATCGCGGCGAGACGGCGACGTACTACCTGTTCGACGAGGGGCTCGGCACCCTGATCGCCCGCGCCGCCCTGCTCGGCATGGACCTGAGGCCGCATCTCGATTCGGGGCGTCTCACCCTCACGCAGATCGACCCCGCGGAACTCTCGCCCGGCGAGTTCGCCGCGATCGTCAGGCATGCCGTCGAGCAGCGCGGATCGACCTTCGTCGCCGTCGACAGCCTGAACGCCTACCTGCACGCGATGCCGGGCGAGGAGTACCTCGTCCTGCAGATGCACGAGCTCTTGAGCTACCTGAATCAGAAGGGCGTGACGACGCTCCTCGTCCTGGGGCAGCACGGCGTCATCGGCGAGGTCCGCACCGATATCGATCTGAGCTACCTGAGCGACTGCATCCTGCTGTTCCGCTTCTTCGAGGCGAGGGCCGAGATCCGCGCCGCGCTCTCCGTGGTGAAGAGCCGGGTGAACGCCCACGAGCGCACGATCCGCGAGTTGCGGCTCTCGTCCGAGGGGCTTCGCGTCGGCGAGGCGCTCGACGATTTCGAGGGCGTGCTCACGGGCCTGCCGGCCTATCGCGGACGGGTGGCGATGCTGAGGGATGCGGACGCGCCGGGGGACGAGGCGTGAGCGCATCCCCGGAGGAGCGCGTCCTCATCCTGGCCCCGCGCGGGCGGGATGCCGCGGTAGTCGAGCAGGTGCTGCACCGCTCGGGCATCGCCAACGCCGTCTGCGCGGACGTGACGGAATGGGTCGCGTGCCTGCAGGAAGGTGCCGGCACCGCGATCGTCACCGAGGAGGCCCTGGCCGACGGCGACCTCGCGGCGTTGTCCGCCTGGCTCGACGCGCAGCCGCCGTGGTCGGACTTTCCCTTCGTCGTGCTGGCCACGCGCCAAGCCGGCCCCCGGGCGCGGGGCGCGGCCGAATCGCTGAAGCGGCTCGGCAACGTGGTCCTGCTCGAGCGGCCGATCAACGCCGAGACGCTGACGAGCGCCGTCCTGTCGTCCCTGCGCGCCCGCCGCCGCCAGTACCAGGCGCGGGAGCACCTGCGCGAGCGGGAGCGGGCGCAGGAACAGCTTCGGCTGGCGAACGAGGAGCTGGAGCGGCGCGTGGCCGAGCGGACGCGCGAGCTCGAAGCGGCCCACGAAACCCTCGCCTTCGCCCTCGACGCGGCCGGGATGAGTTCGTGGGACATCGACGTCTCGACCGGCCTCCACCGCCGCTCGCCGCGCTTCGATGCGGTGTTCGGCTACGAGGGCGCGGGGCGCGCCTGGGATCGCGAGACCTTCCTCGATCACGTGCTGCAGGAGGATCGCGGGATCGCCGAGGCGGCGTTCGCGGGCGTCGTCGAGACCGGCAAGCTCGACCTGGAATGCCGGATCCGGCGCGCCGACGGAGCGGTGCGCTGGATCGCCATGCGCGGGCAGGTCAAGCGCGACGAGGCCGGCCGGCCGCTGCGCGTCGCCGGCATCCTCATGGACCGCACGGAGCAGCACGTCACGGAGGAGGCGCTGCGGCAGGCGCAGAAGATGGAGGCCATCGGCCAGCTCACCGGGGGCGTGGCGCACGACTTCAACAACCTGCTCACCGTCATCGTCGGCGGCCTCGACATGATGCTGCGGCGCCCCGATCAGACCGACCGGGTGAAGCGCTTGGCCGAGGCGGCCATGGGCGCGGCGCGGCGCGGCGAGCAGCTGACCCAGCAGCTGCTCGCCTTCTCCCGCCGCCAGATGCTGCGGCCACAAACGCTCAACCCGAACCGCCTGTTGCTGGACTTCCGGCCGCTCGCCGAGCGCGCCGCCACCGGTGCCGTCGAGCTGGCCTTCGATCTCGATCCGGCGCTGGACCCGATCCGCATCGACCCGGCGCAGTTCGAGGCGGCGGTGCTGAACCTGATCGTGAACGCCCGCGACGCCCTGGAGGGCCGCGACGGACCGGCGCGCATCACGGTCACGAGCCGCAACGTCCGGCTCGGCACGGCGGCGGTGGCGGACAAGGGGGTGCCACCGGGCCCCTATGTCGTGATCTCGGTGACGGATACCGGCAGCGGCATCCCGGCCGACAAGCTCCAGCGCGTCTTCGAGCCGTTCTTCACCACGAAGGAGGTCGGCAAGGGGACGGGACTCGGGTTGAGCCAGGTCTACGGCTTCACCAGCAGCGCCAAGGGCTTCGCGCAGATCGAATCAGAGGTGGACCGGGGCACGACGATCAGCCTGTACTTTCCGCGCTCGACCGACCCGGCCGGCGAGGAGATCGGGACCGGCGCGATCGGCGCCATTCCGCTGCGCCGCGCGGGCGACGGCGAGACGGTGCTGCTCGTCGAGGACGATGAACAGGTGCTCGGCATGGCCGTGGAGAGCCTCGAGGAGCTGCGCTACCGGGTCATCGTGACCCGCAACGCCGCCGAGGCGCTGGAGCACCTGCGCGGCGTCGAGCGCATCGATATCCTGTTCTCGGACGTCGTCATGCCCGGCGGGATGAACGGCTCGCAGCTCGCCGCCGAGGCCCGGCGGGTGCGCCCGGACATCAAGATCCTGCTCACCTCAGGCTATGTCGCCAATCTCGACGAAGGGCAGGTCCTCGGCCAGGGCGAGCTCCCGGTGCTCAACAAGCCCTATCGCCGCGACGAGCTCGCGCGGTCGCTCCGCCTGGTGCTCGGCGGCGAGAGGGCCTGACACGCCGCCGGTCGATCACCTTGGGCATCGCCTAATCCCGTCATCGCGAGCGGCAGCGAAGCGATCCAGTGCGCGACCTCTCCGGAAGGCGCGCGCCCTGGATCGCTTTCGCTGAGCCTCGCGATGACGGAGGAGAGACCGAAGCGATCAAACGGAAATGGTATCACTTGCTGAGATCGATCACGCCGCGCTTCGGCGGTGACCGCTCCGGTGCCTTGCCGCCGCGACCCAGCCATTCGGGCGAGTCCTTGAAACTCGTATTCGGCGGGACCTTGCTGTCGAGTTGGTCCCGCTCCGCCTGGGCCGGGGTCTCGATCGGCGGGATCGGCGCGGATTGCGGGTATTGCGCCGCCGGTCCGCGCTGCTGAAACCCGTCGATGCAGCGCCGGAGCGCGATCGGATCGGTGATGAAGGTGCACTCGTTCACGTTGGTGATGGCCTGAGCCAGGCCGATCCCGGGCGGGACCGAGAACAGGATCGCGAGAGCGGGCAACATCCATCGCATCGGCAGCCTCCCGTTCGTGACGCCCCGGCCTCGGCGATCCGGCCGCACTCAGCGCCCCGCCGACGGTGCGACCTGCCGGATCTCGACCTCGCTCGGCTCGCTCGGGCGGGGACGCTTCGCCTGCACCTGCGGCGCCGCGGTGGCGGCCTGTCCGCGTCCCGCACCGGCCGCGCCGGCGGGAAGGGCGGCGGCGCCGGCATTCGCGCCCTTACCGTCGATCCGCCCGAGGCGGACCTTGACGCCGCGAGCGGACCGCGCCGCGGTGTCGTAGTCGCACTCGTAGGTAATCCGCACCCACTGACCCTGCGGATTGAGGAAGCGCACCGAGTCGCCGCGGAACTTCACGACGGTGTCCGTCCCAGCGGGCGGCTCGGCTTCTTGGAAGATGGAGCCGGTCGGCCGGTTCATCCACTCGAAATCCATCGGTGCCTGGCGCTCGATCCCCGGCACGCAGGCCTGCACGGCGGCAGGGATGGCCTGGCGCGCGCAGGCCGCGTCGCAGCCCGCTCGGGCGGCTTCGGCCGGGGCCGGCTTGGCGTCCGGCTTGGCATCCTGGGCAGAGGCCGTGACGGCACCGAGCCCGAGCCAGGCGACGCAGGCGAGGGCGCGGAGAAACTCAGCCGGAGGCACGGCGCAGCCCGCCCCCGGTCCAGCCACGTTCCGTGTCATCCGACGAACTCTCCCTTATCCGCGTCAGCGCCGATCCCCGGACGCGGCCTCCGTCCACCGGCGCCGACAGATAGACGCCATTCTCAAGCTAAACCACTCTCGTCCGGATGAAGCGGTCCGGTTTCTGGCCACCGCATTGTAGATTTTCGGCGTCCGTTGCGGAAATGTAAATCGAGAGGGCGCCTGAGACCAATCGACGGCGGCGTATGGCCATCGCTAGACCGCAATCCGCAGCCGTCATCGTCATCCATCAATCCTGCTCACACCGCGGCCTGCCTGAACGCAGATCATCGCAAAACCTGCGAAGCACGCGCGTCATATTTTTCCGTCAACGTTGAACATCGGCCATCGGCGAGAACTGACAGACGCGGGCGAGCAGCGCGACCAGTTCGGGCTGGCGCGAGGTTCCGGTCTTGCCGAAGATCGACGCCAATTGGGTGCGCAGCGTCGCGATACTCACATTGCGGCTCTGCGCGATGGTGGCCAGCGGGATCCCCCGGCTGAGCTCCGCCGCGAGACGGCCTTCGGCCGCCGTGAGACCGAAGATCTTCTCCAGCGCCGGGGCGCAGACCTGGGTGCGGACGGCGAGGTCGATCAGGATCAGCAGGCGATGGGCCTCCCCCATGGCGGTGATGTCCATGGCCTGGAAGACCAGCCGCTGATCGCTGCGCGGCCGTTCCAGTTCGACCGTGCCGAACGGCTCGGTCAGCGCATTGGAGATCATACGGCTCGTAAACAGCTCAGCGTCGATGGGCGTCGTCTCGGAGACATCGTCGGAAATGATCTTCCTTGCCAACATATTGCAATCGATCGTCTTGCCACGACAATTGATCAATACGGCTGCCGAGCCAACTTTATCGAGAACATTGAGAAGCGCGTATTTATCCGGCATCCCGAGCGATCTCTATGGCGATATATCAATATATTTTTTGCCGGCGCCGCATTGCACGGTTATCCGCTCGCGGCATCGACCTTCAAGCGACATTCGTCTGAACGATATCATTATAGATCGAGTGATGCATTCGTGCCACTACCTGCAACTGCCGAACATCTGACTTTTTGCGCGCCGTCAAACTACGTATGACTTGAAATGGATGGAGCGTAGATTGGTAGCTCGACTCCGTATTTCTATAATATCACGATATTGCTGCAGGTTCCACTGCAAAACAGCATTAGATCAATCTCAGAACTTCGTTTCTACCGACGCCGGCTCGAAAACATTAGCGAACATCAAGATTAAGAGTAAAGCTTGGTGCAGGCCGCCATTCTGCTCTCAGCACGGCAGGCGCGGCCGGAGAATCTCTTTCTGAATACTCAGCGCAGTCATCGACCGCCGTGCGAATGCTTTTGCAGAATCAAACCCAAACAAGCGCCTCGTGCCTTGCCGAGGTTAACCTAAACAATCCGTTTCCACCCAAAACGGCATCTTATCATTCGAATGGATGATGCGGTTTTCGCCTGTCTCCCGTATTTAACGCCTCGTTAACAACTTCACAGAGCAATCGACGGATTTGCCGAGCTGGTCAACAGCCGGTTAATGAACCCGAACCGACTGCCGAGTGACAGATAAAATCAGCAGGGGAACAGTCATGCGGCATCTTTCGATTGCAACGGTCAGCGTTCTGGCCATCCTCGTTGCTTCTCCCGCTTTCGCGGCCGGAAACAACAATGCCAAGTCCGAGCAGAAGGGGACTGCCAACAAGCTCGAGCTCATCCAGACCGGCGTCGGCGGCAAGATGGACGTGACGCAGGACGGCAGCGACAACGGCACGGGCTACGGCGCCAAGGGCACCCAGAACGGCGGTAGGAACAACAGCCTCACCGTGACCCAGACCGGCGATCGCAACGCGTTCCAGTCGCTGCAGCTCAACGGCAAGAGCAACACGATCGACCTGACCCAGAGCGACAACAACAACACCGCGGGTCTCGGTCAGTCGGGCGGCGAGCGCAACGCCACGAAGGTCATTCAGCAGGGCCTCAACGGCGTCACCGATACCGGTCACACCTTGGCCACGGCACAGACCGGCGGCTCCGACTCGGTGATCGACGTCGGGCAGCTCGAGTATCACCAGACGGCTTTCGCGACGCAGGACAACGCGAAGGACCAGTCGACGATCTATATCCGGCAGACCGGATCGGATCATTTCGCCTATGGCGACCAGCAGGGCACGAAGAACTCGACCGCCTACGTCCTCCAGGCCGGACGCGCGGACAACGGCTACGTCGTTCAGCAGAACACCTCGGGCACCACCGGCATGGTGCTGCAGAATGGCGACCGGTCGGTCGCGGTCCTGTATCAGGGCAACAATTCGAACAATTCGACCGGTCTCATCAACCAGGTCGGCAACGACAACACCCTGTTCGCCGCGCAGTCGAACAGCAGCGGCAGCGGCATCTGGGCTTCGCAGTTCGGCGACCGCAACTACGGCCTGATCACGCAGTCGGACTCGAACAACAGCAACATCATCCTGGCGCAGTACAGCACCGACAACCGGGCGACGATCGAGCAGATCAATTCCAACGCCGCGACCGTCTCCGTCACCCAGCTGGGCGGGACGTTCAACACGGCGACCGTGACGCAGAACACCTCGTCGAACGCCGGCATCTATCTGATCCAGAACGGCAACAACAACGACGCCACTCTCAGCCAGACCCGGTCAGCGGCCAGCACCATCACCGGCTTCCAGAACGGCGACGGCAACGTCCTCGTCGCGTCGCAGAGCTACAACCCGAACAGCGTGATCAACAGCACGCAGACCGGCAGCGGCAACCGCGCGACGATCACTCAGACCCGCTAAGACGACGGGACGCGCCTGGGCGTGGCCCCCTGCCTCGGCAGGGGGCCACGCTTCGTTCTTTCGGACCCGAGTGACCCTGTCCGCGTCCGATCGTTGTGCCGAGAAGGGGCGTGTCATGACCGCGTCCGGCGACGTTCCGCCACCGATCTCCTGTACCCTGCTCGAGCATCGTGCGGGCTCGCAGGTTCAGATCGAGGTCCGTCTCCGTTCGGACAGCGCCCGGACCGGCACCTATCGCCTGCAGGTCGTGAAACAGGGGCGCTCGGGGTCGGCGCAGATCAACCAGGAATCGGCGTTCTCGCTCGATGCGGGGCGCTCGGTGCGCATCGATGGTCCGAGCCTGTCGTTGGAGCCCTCGGCCTCCTACCGCGCCATTCTCTCCGTGAAAGCCAACGATATCACCTACACCTGTGAACGAAGCGGACCGGAGCCGACCGACAGCCTGTAAGTCTGATGTCACGCACCGAATCGGGCTGTTGCAGCCTGATCACGCTAAGCCTCATCAGTCTGCTTGATGTCCTATACCGGGCATGATTCCATTTGACTTGAGGAATGCCATCAGATGAAGGTGGCGAGGGGGACCTGGATCCCGCTCGGTACTGGATATCGACGATGCACAGGATGCATGTTCGAGTAACCAGTTTCGGAAGAAGATGATTCATAAAGTCGTGTTACAATCAAGCCGATCGTCCATGAAAGAGGGAGCGGGGATATGAGCAGTCCGGCACGTGCCGTATCTCGCCGTCGTGCTCTGTGCTGTGCTTGCGCGGGCCTCCTTCTGACCGGCCTTCATTCCGCGGCCGATGCCCAGCAGGCAGGCGTCCCGATCGAGTATCCCACGATCGGCGGCATTCAGATCCCGATCAGGATCCTGCAGCCGGACAGCGGGGCGGTCGGCGGAGCCGGCCAGCTCGCGTCGAACAGCCAGACCGGGATCGGCAACAGCACTGAGATCAGCCAAGCCGGCCAGGGCAACCGTGCCGGGATCGTGGCAGTCGGCAACGGCAACACGGCGCTCATCGGCCAGCAGGGGCTCAACAATGTCGGGCAGGGGACCCTGACCGGCAGCGGGCTCAGGCTCGATCTGCAGCAGATCGGCGCCGGCAACGTCGCCGACCTCGGCGTCAACGGCCCGGCCGGGGGCAGCCTGACGGTCCTGCAGCGCGGCGACGGCAACACGGCGACCGGATCGGTACCGGGGAGTCGCGACGTGAGCGTGACCCAGCTCGGCAACGGGGCCTCGGTCGACGTCAGTCAGGGCGGCGTCCCGAAGAGCATCATCATCAACCAGGTCCGCGCGCGATGAGCCGGACAACGCTGCACCGTGTCTCACGCGATTCCCACGGCGCCGCGCCCTCGCGCGCGGCCCGCACGGGACGTCGCGTGAGGCGTTGCGGAGCCGATCGAGGGGCAGGGGCCAGATCATGAAGACACGCATCCTCGCGGTCGGCGCCGCGATCCTGTTGCTGGCCGCTCCCTCCCAGGCCGGCAATCTCGTGTACCAGGCGGCGAACCCGGCCTTCGGCGGAAACCCGCTCAACGGCAGCTGGCTGCAATCCGAGGCGCAGGCGCAGAACATTCCGCAGGCGGCGCAGCAGCGCCAGCAGCAGCTGTTCAGCACGGGTACCTCGCGAGGTATCTCGACCCTGACGCCGGGACAGATCTTCGCGCAACAGCTCCAATCCCAGCTGTACAGCTCGCTCGCCAACCAGATCACCCAGGCGATCTTCGGAGAGAACGCGCGCCCGAACGGGACCTTCGTGTTCCAGGGCACGACGATTGAATTTCTGAGGGTCGGCTCGGACGTGCAAGTCACGATCAACGACGGCCAGACGAAGACGCAGGTGGTCGTCCCGGCGACACCTTAGAAGAACTGGATCTTCGCAACGACGTCTGGCTGCGCAAGCAGCATCTTCGAGTACGCGTGACGACGGTCGTCACGACTCTCGCAATCAAACGACTCGAAGGCCGCACCAAGCGGCCCGGTCGTGGCCGGGATTGCTGATCTGATGTGGGCTGAACCTTCATTCCGCCGGGGCATGACAGCCGGCGCTCTGCTGCTCGCGATGCTCGGGCTCGGTGGCTGCGTGGCGGTCGGCGAGCGCGAGCCGCTCAACGAGGCGCCGACCGTCACCGAGACCTCGCCGACCGGCCTGAATCTTGAACTGCTGCCGCCGCCGGTGAAGGCGGTGGACCTCGCCGTCTACAGCTTCCCCGACCTGACCGGCCAGAATAAGCCGAGCGACAACTTCGCCGAATTCTCGCGGGCCGTGACCCAGGGCGGCGCAGCCTTTCTCGTCGATGCGCTGCGCCGCACCGGCGGCGGCCGCTGGTTCCGGGTGGTCGAGCGCGGAAGCCTCGCCAACATCCTTCAGGAGCGGCAGCTCATCCGCGCGACCCGCCAGGAATTCGATCAGGACCAGGCCAAGCCGCTGCCGCCGATCCGCTTCGCCGGCCTGCTGGTCGAGGGGGGCATCCTCGCCTACGACGCGAATTTCGTGACGGGCGGGATCGGCGCCCGCTATCTCGGGATCGGCGGCGACATCCGCTACCGGCGCGACGTGGTGACGGTCGGCATGCGCATCGTCTCCGTGCAGTCGGGCGAGGTGCTCACCAGCGTCACGACGACGAAGACGATCTACTCGATCGGTCTCAACACGAACACATTCCGCTACGTCGCGGTCAACAAGCTGTTCGAGTTCGATGCGGGCGTGACGCGCAACGAGCCAACACAGTTCGCCGTGCGCGAATCGATCGAGCTCGCCGTCTACGCGACGCTGATGGAGGGGGCTCGCAAGGGGCTCTGGAAGTTCCGCGATCCGGCGATCGGGCAGCGCCTGCTTCAGGACTATATCGAGCGGGACAAGCCGCTTCCGCCCGCAAGCGCGAACGCCGAGGTCGTCCAGGAAGCCGTCGTGGTCGCGAAGAACTGAGGCGATGCGCGGCCGGCTCCCATGGATGGCGGCGGCACTGGCGGCGGCCGTCCTGACCGCGTCCCCCGCGCGCGCTGAAAACCGCGCCCGCGTCGCGGTCCTGGATCTCACCGCACCGGTCCAGGCCAACGCTGCGAGCGAATCGCCGAGCGGGGGCGTCATCGCCATCGTCGAGACGATCCCACCGGAGGTCTCCCTCTCGACACTCTCGACGCTGATCGCCCGGGCGGCGGTCAGCAACGGCGTGCCGTCGGACTTCCTCCTGCGGCTGCTGAAGCGCGAGAGCGGCCTGAACCCCCTCGCCGTCAGCCCGAAAGGCGCGCTCGGGATCGCCCAGTTCATGCCGGGAACGGCGGCCGAGCGCGGTCTGAACGATCCGTTCGACCCGGTTCAGGCGATTCCGAAGGCGGCCGAACTCCTGCGCGACCTGCGGCAGCGCTACGGGGACTGGGCGCTGGCCGCCGCCGCCTACAATGCGGGGCCCGGCCGGGTCGATGCCTGGCTGCTCGGCCGCGTGGAACTGCCGAGGGAGACGGTGGACTACGTCGCCCACATCACCGGCGTGAACGCGCCGAGCTGGACATCGGCCTACCGTCCGGCCGGCCCCGCCTGGCCGCTCCAGATCGCGTCCTTCGCCGCACCCCTTCCATTGCTCAGCCTCACATCGGACCCGATCGCCATCCGGATCACCGGCCGCCGCGGCGCCTCAGCCGATGCGAAGCGATCGATGAAGCCGACGGACGGCGCCATCGCACCGCTCTCGACGGCTCAGCTGAGCGCTGCGGCCGGCGGCGTCCTGCGTCCGGCGGTGGCAAGGAGCGCGAGCAGCCCCTGCGCCGCCCTGCTCAACCCGGCCGCGCAATGTCTCAACTTCAGCCGGTATTGATCGGCACGGCGCGACGTCCATCGTTACGAACGGAAAGCGCCCCGCGGTCCTCTCGGATTCGACCGCGCACCGGTCTCCCGCGTCAGCGGCCCTGCCTCAGGGTGATCTGGTTGAACGAGCCGGATTGGGCGATGACCGCGGTGTTGGAGAAGCCGCTCTGTGTGACGCGGATGACGTTGCCCATTCCGGTCTGCGTCGCGTCGATGCGATTGGACTGCCCGTCCTGCACCCCGTAGAACGCATTCCCCTGGCCCGGACTCGATGCGGTGTCGATGCTCGTCGAGACGCGGTTCATCGTGTTGCGAAGGGCACCGTTCTCGAGATCCTGCATCGTTGCGTTGGATTGCGAGAGCAGGGCGGAGAGATCCTGAGCGCGTACGGACCCGGATATTGTCGTCAGGGCAGCGCAGAGGGCAACGATCGGAACAATTTTACGCATCGGGCACGATCCTTCTCGTCGCCCGAAACTCCGGTTTCCCCGTTAAAAAACCTTGTATAGCCGCAAGGCCGTCAACAACCGGAAGTCCTCGTCCACCGAAGATCGCCGGAAAGCCTGAAAAGGACGGCGAACCGTCGCGGCCACTTCAGACTTGGCTTGCGCTGCGGACTCGATCGAAGCGCTGTCGTCATGTCGCGTGTGGGAGGCGTGGCCGCAGGACCGGCACCCGGGTGAGGGTCGCCGGAGCCGGCTGGGCGGCCTTGCCGCATCAGCTGTTGGCGAGGCGGCTCAGCGTGTCGGTCAGCGTCAGCGCGAACAGGATCGCGAGCCAGAACAGGCCGCAGGCGGCGGCGAGGCGCACCAGGGTGTCGGCCCGGTCGAGCCGCATGAACAGCAGCGCCACCAGGCCGGCCTGACTCGCGGCGATGCCGAAATTGAGGACCGTCGACCAGGGAGCGGGCGCCGCGTAGGCCGAGAACAGGCTCAAGGCCGTCAGCGCGAGCAGGAGGACCCAGACGACGAGGCCGCGCCGCCAGATCGTCCCCACGGATCGTTGCGTGCCCGATCTCATCCACCGCGTCCGTCGAGGTAGAGCATGGGGTAGAGCACGATCCAGATCATGTCGACGAAGCCCCAGTAGAGCATCGCCACCTCGACCTGGGGGCTCTCGAACAGGAAGCCCGGCGCCCGCCACTCCTTCCAGATCAGGCGGAGGACGAGGCCGATGCCGATCGACAGGTGGATGGCGTGGATCGCGGTCGAGAGCCAGTAGAAGCCGAAGAAGAGCTGCGTCGCGGGCGCCGCGAGGGCGAAGCCGGCGCCGGGCACGAGGTGACGCTCGATATCCTCGCGATATTCCAGCCCCTTTACCACCAGGAAGGCGAGGCCGAGCAGGGCCGTGGCGGCGAGGCACCCGAGCGTCAGGCGCCGCAATGCCTCCCGCTCGGAGGCCTGCGCGGCGATCGCGGCGCAGAGTCCGCTGGTGAGGAGGAGCGCGGTGTTGAGCGTGCCGTAGACGATGTTGGTCTCGCGCGCGGCGGCGGCGAAATCCGCGGCGTGCTCCAGCCGCATCGCGGTGTAGAGCAGGAACAGTGCGCCGAAGAACAGCACCTCGCTGGCGATGAAGACCCAGATGCCGAAGGTCGCCCCGGCCCGCTGGTGAGCGAAGGCGCGGTCCTCCGCGAGGCGGAGTTCGTCCCACGGCTCGCGCAGGTGGCGCTTGGCGGCCGTGCCGAGAACATCGCCGCCCGTGCTCACGTCAGCGCCCCCTCTTCGGCGATGCGCGGCTCGTCGCCGGGCGGCGTCGCCTCCGGGTGATAGTCGTAGGGCGGGGCGAGGACCTGCGGGTTGCCGAAGAAGTTCTGCCGAGGGGGCGGCGAGGTCGTGCGCCATTCGAGCCCGGTGGCGTTCCACGGATCGTTGAGGGCGCGGCGTCCGAAAAACAGCGACCAGGTGAGGTAGCCGAGCGGCATCAGGTAGGCCACCGCGAGCACCGCGGCGCCCGAGGAGGAGAGCACGTTCCAGACCTGGAATTCCGGTGGATAGCTGTAGTAGCGCCGCGGCATGCCGAGATAGCCGGCGATGAATTGCGGGAAGAAGGTCAGGTTGAAGCCGAAGAACATCAGCAGGGCGGCAAAGCGTGCCCAGCTCTCAGGATACATCCGTCCCGTCACCTTCGGCCACCAGAAGTGCAGGCCGGCGAAGTAGGCGGACACCGAGGCGCCGACCATGATGTAGTGGAAGTGGGCGACGACGAAATAGGTGTCCTGCACGTGCACGTCGATCGGCACGGAGGCGAGGAACAGGCCGGTCAGCCCGCCCATGGTGAACAGGCCGAGGAAGCCGAGGGCGTAGAGCATCGGCGATTCGAAGCCGATCTGGCCGCGGTAGAGCGTGGCGGTCCAGTTGAACACCTTGATCGCCGAGGGCACCGCCACGATGAAGGACAGGAACGAGAACACCAGGGCGGCGAACGGCGACATCCCCGAGGTGAACATGTGGTGGCCCCAGGTGAAGAAGCCGATCACCGCGATCGCCACCAGGGCGTAGACCATGAAGGAGTAGCCGAAGATCCGCCGCCGGGCGTAGCAGGTGATGACCTCCGAGATCACGCCCATGGCCGGCAGGATCATGATGTAGACGGCCGGGTGCGAGTAGAACCAGAACAGGTGCTGGAACAGGATCGGGTCGCCGCCGCGGGCCGGATCGAAGATCGGCAGGTTGAAGGTGCGCTCGGCGATGACGAGAACGAGCGTCAGGGCCAGCACCGGCGTGGCGAGCACGAAGATCAGGCTCGTCGTGTACATCGCCCAGACGAAGAGCGGCAGGCGAAACCACGTCATGCCGGGCGCCCGCAGGAAATGGACCGTGGCGATGAAGTTGACGCCCGTGGCGATGGTCGAGAAGCCGGAGACGAACACGCCGAGCACGGCGAGCGTGACGAAGGTGTTCGAGAACACCGTCGAGTAGGGGACGTAGAAGGTCCAGCCGGTATCGATCCCACCCGCCAGCACGGCCGCCAGCGTCAGGAGACCGCCGGCGAGGTTGAGATACCACGAGATCAGGTTGAGTTTGGGGAAGGCGAGATCGCGGGCGCCGATCATCAGCGGCAGCAGGAAGTTGCCCATCGTCGTCGGGATCGACGGGATGAGGAAGAACCACACCATGACGATGCCGTGCAGCGAGAACAGCTTGTTGTAGGTGTCCGCGCCGACGACGTCGCCTTGCGGCGTGAACAGCTCCAGCCGTACCAGGGTCGCCGCCGCGCCGCCGATGAAGAAGAAGAACGTGATCGACAGCGCGTAGAGGATCGCGATGCGCTTGTGATCGGTGGTGAGCAGCCAGGACGCGACGCTGCGCCCCTCGGCGAGGTAGCTGACCGGCAGGCCGAGATCCAGCTCGCGCGGGTTGGCCAGCGTCGAGGCGTCGGAGGAGGCGCCGCTCATCGGGCAGGGCTCCCGGCAGGGTGTGGGATGCGCATCATGGCGGCGTGTCTCCCGAGGCGGGTGCGCCGGGCACCATGGCCGGGCTGCGCAGGGATTGGTTCGGCGACGAATCCTGCGGCGTCTGGCCCGGCGCGCAGATGTTCTGGGCCGGCGCGAGGTTGAGCGAGCCGATCAGGTCGAACCGGTCGGTGCCGTGGCGGATATAGGCGGTGAGCGCCTGGATCTCGCCGTCGGAGAGCTTGCCCTCGTAGCTCGGCATGATCGGCTCGTAGCCGGTTACCACGTCGCGCTGCGGCTGGAGGATCGAGTTGCGGACATAGGCCTCGTCGACACTCGCGGTGCGCCCGCCCTCCAGCGGCACCGACTGCCCCCAGATGCCGGCGAGCGAGGGCGCGTGCACCTTCGATCCCGCATTGTGGCAGCCCGAGCAGCCCCGCTCGGAGAACAGCCGCTCGCCGAGTTCGGCGAGCCCGTCGCGCTCCGGCTGCTTGGTGAGCCACCGGGCGTAGTCCTGCGGCTCCATCACGATCACCCGGCCGAGCATGCGCGAGTGGTCGGTGCCGCAATACTCGGTGCAGAGCAGGTGATAGGTGCCGGTCCTGGTCGCCTGAAACCACGTCTCGGTCTGCTGATAGGGCAGGGCGTCGCGCTTCAGGCGGAAAGCCGGGACGTAGAAGGAGTGGATCACGTCCTGCGAGGTCAGGAGCAGGCGCACGGGCGCGCCGACGGGGACGTGCAACTCGTTGATCTCGCGGGTGCCGCTGGGCCCTTGCGTCTTCCACATCCACTGCTTGCCGACGACGTGGATCTCGATGGCATCCTTCGGGGCTGAGAAGGCGCCGATCTCCACCGAGGCCGCCCACCAGAAGATGAAGACGAAGATGAACAGCGTCGCGGCGGTCCAGCCGACCTCGAACTCGCGCGAGACGAGGCTCGGCATCTCGCCGCGCTCGGCCGAGGAGCCGCGGCGGTACCGGATCGCGAAGGTGACGACCAGCCCGACCACGAGCAGGACGATCGCCGAGGAGATCAGGAGGAGGCCGATGAAGATCGCATCGACCTTCGCCGCCTGAACCGAGGCCGATTCCGGCCGCAGGAAGGTGGGAATGAGGGCGTCGAGCATCAGGGCGCCCCTCTCGCCGGCCCGGCGCCGGCGGGTGTATCGACGGCGCCCGGTCCGGCACCGGGGGCGAGCACGGTGCTCGACGCGCCGCCGCGGCTGCCGAGCGCGGGCGTCCGCTCCGGCTGGACCGGCGCCGCGTAGGCCGCGTTGCCGCGCTCGGCGAGGCGCCGCATCGCCTCCGTGATCGGCATGCGGGCGATCCCCTTCTCGCGGTCGATCCAGGCGTAGCCGTCGAGCTTCGTCCGCTGATCCTTGAGCATCGCCGCGAGGTCGGCCTCCGGGCTTTGCTGAAGCCGCGGGGCCGGGAAGACCCGTGCGGTCTGAACCAGGGGGCCGAGGTTCTGGCGGCTGTAGTAGTATCGCAGGCCGCCGATCGTGACGGCGGTGAAGACGACGATGAACAGCCCGGTCAGCAGCAGGGGTTTGAGCCGGATATCCGGCGCCTCGGTGCCGGGCGGGGCGTGGCCGACGACGTCGTCGTGGACCCGCCTGTGGAGCTGGCCGGGCGCCGCGTCAGACATGACGGAGCCTCCCGGCGCGCCGCATGATCAGCCGTGACGCGAAGCCCGAGACGAGCAGGAGCACGAGGAGGGCGACCACGGCCGCTGCCGCCGCACCGCCCGCCTCAGCCCCGTAGGCCGGCAAAACGAGCCACGCGAAATGCAGGGCGAGGCCGATCAGCACGAGCAGGCCGACGCCGCGCAGCAGAGCCGGGCTCTTCCGGACGGACGCGAAGAGCAGGGCGAGGAAGGGGAGGATGCCGCCGAGGACGAGGCTCGCGCCGAGGACGCCGCCCCACGGGCTCGCGCCGCGCTTGAGGTACCAGGCCGCCTTGGGCGGCAGGTCGCCGTACCACGCGACGATGTAGGACATCAGTTCCAGGTAGATCACGCCGAGCAGAGCCGCGAGCATCAGGCTGGCGAGGTCGGAGGAGCCGCGGGCGTCGAGGCTCGACGGGCTTGCCAGCGCGGCGAAGGCGAGAGCCGCCAGGATCTGGTGCAGCGCGACGTCGGCGGCGAAGGCCGAGGCGTTGAAGCCGGGCTCGACGGAGAGGATCCAATCGACGGAGACGAGGCTGATGGTCAGGCCGTAGAAGCCGAGGCCGAGGCCGGCGACGAGCGGACCGGCGCGCCCGGACAGGGACAACAAAGCGAGCACCGACCAGCCGAGGAGGGCGACCGTCGCGCGCACGAGGAACAGCGTCGGGTCGAGGTAGAGGCGCAGGACATCGGGCTTGGCGCCCGTGCCGGCGGCCCAAGGGTAGGCGGCCTGGAGCCCGAGGGCGACACCGAGGAAGGCGAGGGCGGCGAGCGGCACGAGGGCGGTCGCCGGCCTCAGGGCGGGCGCCAGGACCGCGCCCCATCGCCCGCCGGTCACAGTGTGGATCATGGCGAGGACCAGGGCGCCGAACGGCACCGCGCTCCACACGATCCAGGCGAGCAGCCAGCCGCGGAACAGGGCATCGCTCACGGCAGCTTCTCCGCGAGATCGGGGGCCTCGGCGACGCGGGCGCCCTGCGAGAGCTGCAGCGCGCGGATATAGGCGGCGATCGCCCAGCGGTCGCGCGGCTCGACCCGGTCGGCGTAAGCGTACATCACGCCGTAGCCGCGGGTGATGACATCGACGAAGTAGGCGGCCGGCGCCGCCCGCAGACGGTCCTCGTGATAGGAGGGCGGGGCAGGGAAGCCGCGCTGCACCACCATGCCGTCGCCGTGGCCGGTATAGCCGTGACAGGGCGTGCAGATCGCGTCGTAGCGCTGGCGCCCGCGCTCCAGCAGAGCGGCATCCACGGGCGGCGGATCGCGCAAGGCCGCCTCGCGACCGAGCGCGCCGACCTCGACCGTCCCCTCCGGCGGGCGGCGCGCCTCGGCTTGGTCGGGGAAGAGCGGTGCCTTGCCGTAGACCTCGTAGCGCGCCTGCCGGCGCATCGACTGGTCCTCGCAGGCACCGAGCGCGGCGAGGAGCGGCAGCAGGAGCGGGAGGAGACGCCTCACGGATGCATCTCCGCCACGAGCAGGGCGCCGGCCCGCTCCAGGCTCGCGCGCAGGGCGGCCGCGTCCGCATCCTTCGGCGCGACGAGGAGCAGGAAATGGTCCTGGCTCGCCCGCTCGAATTGCGGGATCGCGAAGAGCGGATGATGCAGGCGCGGCAGGCCGCAGGTCCAGAACATCGCGACGAGCCCGGCGATGGCGGCCATCAGCACCCCGAACTCGAACGGCACCAGCAGGAAGACCGGCCAGGAATGCAGCGGCCGTCCGCCCGCGTTCAGCGGGTAGTCGATCACCGACGAATACCATTGCAGGGCGTACATCGCCGCCGCCGCGCCGAAGCCGGCCACCGCCATCACCGGCCGTACCGGGTTGCGCTTCGGCGCGAAGGCGTCCATGAGATCCGGCACGGGGAAGGGCGTGAAGGCGTCGAGCGCCCGGTGACCGTCGGCGGCGGCGAGCCGCATCGCCCGCACCAGCGCCTCGGGCGTGTCGAACTCGGCAAGCAGCGGGGCGCTCATGCCGTCCCCCCTCTCGCCGCGCCCGCGTCGTGGGCGAGCTGGCTGACCTCGTGGATGGAGACGATCGGAAAGATCCGCGCCAGGACGAGGAAGCCGAAGGCGAACAGCCCGAGCGGCGCGATCAGGATCACCACGTCGTAGACGCTGACGTGATAGGTCCGCCACAGGCTGACGGCGTGGCCGTGCGAGAGCGTGTTCCAGACGATCAGGATGCGCTCCAGCCACATCCCGAGATTGATCACGACCGCGATGATCGCGAGCGCCCATAGGTTGAGCCGCACGCGCGCGAACCACAGCGCCTGCGGCACGAGGCAGTTGCAGAACAGCAGGCTGTAATAGAGCCAGCGGTAGTCGCCGGTGAAAAAGTAGGCGATCACCGACCGGTCGGCCTGATCGCCGCCGTACCAGCCCATGAACCACTCGGTGGCGTAGGAGAGGGTCATGACGATGCTGGCGAACAGCATCACCTTCGCCATGGCGTCGAAATGGGCCGGGGTGATCACCGCCTGGAGGTTGAGGCCCCAGCGGATGACGATCGCCAGCACGACCACCATGGCGAAACCCGAATACATCGCGCCGACGACGAAGTAGGGCGGGAAGATCGATTCCTGCCAGCCGGGCATCAGGCTCGCGGCGAAGTCGAGGCCGACGATGGAGTGGACCGAGCAGACGAGCGGCACGGCCAGCGCCGCCATGGCCTTGTGGAAGCTCTCGTAGATCGCCCAGTGCCGGGCCGAGCCGCGCCAACCGAGCGCCAGCGCGCCGTAGATCCGCTGCCCGACGCGCGTCCGCGCCCGGTCGCGCATCGTGGCGAGGTCCGGCAGGAGACCGGTGAACCAGAAGATCAGCGAGAACAGCAGGTAGCTCAGGATCGCCCAGAAATCCCAGACCAGCGCCGAACGCCATTGTGGCCAGAGATCCATGGTGTTCGGATAGGGCGCGAGCCAGTACGCGTAGAGCGGCCGCCCGAGATGGATGATCGGGAAGATGCCGGCGATCGCGGCGGCGAACAGGGTCATCGCCTCGGCGAAACGGTTGATCGAGGCACGCCAGTGCTGGCGCGTCAGCAGCAGCATCGAGGAGATCAGCGTCCCGGCATTGCCGATGCCGATCCACCAGACGTAGTTGGCGATCGAGAAGCCCCAGACCAGCGTGGTGTTCACCCCCGAAAGGCCGATGCCGACGGTGAGCACCGCGCCGATGGCGATGACGGTGACGAGCACCAGCGGCAGCACCCCGAGGACAGCGATCACCCATGCACGGCCCGGCCCGCGTCTCTGGATCGGGTCCGCGACTGCGGCGCAGATCTCGGCGTAGCCGAGGCGCTCGCGGGCGATCCACCGATGCGGCTGGTCCCTGCCGCTCACGCGTGATCCTCCTTCAGGTCCGGGTTCGGCGCGCGGAGGTTCGCGAGGTAGGTCGTGCGCGGGCGGGTGTTCAGCTCCTCCATCAGCGCGTAGTGGCGCGGATCATGCCGCATCGCGGCGATGGCGCTGCCGGGCTTGGCGAGGTCGCCGAACCGGATCGCCCGCGTCGGGCAGGCGGACTGGCAGGCGGTGGCGACCGCGTCCATCTCCCGGCCGTCGCGCTCGGCCGCCTGCCGCTCGGTGGCGATGCGCTGGACGCAGTAGGTGCACTTCTCCATCACGCCGCGGGCGCGCACCGTGACGTTCGGGTTGCGCTGTGCCTTCACCGATTCCGCGCCGAGATGGGCGTAGGGCTGGCCGTCGGCGTAGCCGAAGAAGTTGAAGCGGCGGACCTTGTAGGGGCAGTTCGCCTCGCAGAAGCGGGTGCCGACGCAGCGGTTGTAGACCTGAAGGTTCAGGCCGTCGCCGTCATGCACCGAGGCCGCGACGGGGCAGACCGGCTCGCAGGGCGCGTGCTCGCAATGCATGCAGGGCACGGGCTGGAACCCGGCCCGCGGCGCCTCGGGTCTGCCCTCGTCGTAGATGTCGATCCGTAGCCAGTGCATCATCCGGCCGCGCGCGATCTCTTCCGGGCCGACGACGGGGACGTTGTTCTCGGATTGGCAGGCGACGACGCAGGCGTTGCAGCCGATGCAGGCGTCGGTGTCGATCACCATCGCCCAGGCATGGCCGTCGGCATCGCCCTTCCACGGCGTGAGCAGGCTCGGCTGGTCCGCGCCGATGCCTTTCGGCTCCGCACGGGCCAGGGCGGAAAGGTCGATCTGCCGGAACAGCTTTCGGGTTTCGCCTTCGAGCTCGACGTAGTCCTGCGTGCGCAGGATCGTCTCGGTCCTGTCCGTCTTCGCGAGATCGACGCCGGTCACGAGCCAGGGCGAGGCGCCGCTCGCGAGAGCATAGGCATCCGTGCCGACGCCGTTGCCGATGGCGCCGGTCCGCTGCCGGCCGTAGCCGAGGCTCAGCACGCCGACGCCGTCGGCGACGCCGGACTCGATGATCACCGGCACCTCGATGGTGCGGCCGCCCGCGCTCGCGCGCACCACGTCGCCGGCCTCGAGTCCGCGCCGCCCGGCCTCGGCGCGGGAGAGCGCGAGCGCGTTGCCCCAGACCTGCTTCGAGATCGGCTTCGGGCATTCCTGAAGCCACGCATTGTTGGCGAAGCGCCCGTCCCAAAGGCATGGATCCGGCCGCAGCTCGACAGTGAGGCCGTCGCTCCGGCGGCTTTCCGGCAGCGGGATCAGGCGCGGCTCGCCGGGCTGAAGGGTCGATGCGGCGGTCTCCTCGATGATCCCGTCGTGCAGGCAGCGGCGCCACCAGCCCTCGAAATCCGCGCCCCCGCGTTGCCGCCACGTCTCCCGGACGAGAGCGTCGCCCGCCGTCGCCGTGCGGCCGGCGAAGAGCGGCAGGATCTCGTGGAGCGAGCGCCCATCGTAGAGCGGGCGCAGAAGCGGCTGGACCAGGCTCGCGGTGCCGTCGGTCGCGCGGAGATCCGACCAGCTCTCCAGCTCGTGCGTCAGCGGCAGGTGCCAGTGGGTAGCGCCCGCGGTCTCGTCGCCGTAGAGCCCGGCATGGACGCTGAACCGGGCGCGCCCGATGCGCTTGGCGAGGTCGAGCTCGGGTGGTGCCGTGGCGACCGGATCGGCGTCGAGGATCGCGAGGCAGGTCACCGCGCCGCGGTCGAGCGCGCCGGCCAGATCGGCAAGGGTCGCGGGCGCTCGCCCCTCGATCCCGTCGGGCGGGACGATGAAGTCGACGGGTGCCCGGAGGCGCGCGTTGATCCAGTGCGCGAGCGCGTGGCCCTCGGGCGCGAGTGCGGCCCCGGCGAGCACGAGTGCGCGGCCCTCGTGCGCCTTGAGATCCTGGGCGGCGGCCTCGGCGAACAGCCGGGCCGCTTCGGGCAGTTCGGGTGCGGGCAGGCCGGCGCCGAGCGCGTTGGCCACCGTCGCCAGCACCCCCGGCTGATCAAGGGGGTGGACGGCCCGGCGCGCGTCGGCCTTGACCCCCGTCAGAGTCAGCGCCGCCTCCGCGACGTAGAGGCGGCCGAACCGCTCCCGGTCGCGGCGGCGCTCGGCGAAGGCGTTCGCGAGCCGGATCTGGTCCGGTCCGGCCCCGAGCGGGTCGGCCCCGACGCACAGGATCCTCTCGGCCCGCTCAAACCGGGGCAGGGCGCGCAGGCGTCGGCCGAAGGCAAGTTCGGCTCCGCGCTCCGCGTTCCCGTCATCGACCGGCTCGTGAACGTGCCACGCCGCCTCCGGCAGCGCGCGCAGCAGCGCGTCGATCTGGCGGGAGAGCGTCGGCGAGGTGACGCGGCCGGTGACGAGGTGAAGGCCGCGCCCGCGGTCAGCCTGCACCGCCGCGAGCGGCCCGCTCAGCGCCCGCTCGAACATGTCCCAGGAGGCGATGCCGCCCACACGCTCGGTCACCGTGCGCGAGCGGTCGGGATCGTAGAGATCGAGGATCGCCGCCTCCGCGAACACGTCCGTCGCGCCGAGGCTTGCCGGATGCAGCGGATTGCCCTCGATCTTGATCGGTCGCCCGTCGACGGCAATGGCGTGGACCCCGCGCGCCCAGCCGCTGAGCGAGAGGGTCGTGGCGTAGCGCACCGGCACGCCGGGCAGGAGCTGCTCGGGCGCTTGCACGTACGGCACGATGGTCTCGACCGGTCTGGAGCAGCCGCCCGCGGCGAGCGTGATGCCGGCGCCGAGGAGGCGCAGCGCCTCGCGGCGCGAGGGCGGGGTCAGCGGTGGCATATCGAGCACTCGCTCAGCCGCTCGGGCGATTTGATGTGACGCTCCTCGACAAAGCGGGCACCGATCACCGCCTGATCGGCGGGCGGCTTCCAGGCCATGTCGAACACCGCCTCGTGCGGACGGAGGTTCGGCGCGGGGTCGCGATGGCAGTCGAGACACCAGCCCATGGTGAGCGGGGCCGTCTGCCGCATCAGTTTCATGGTCTGGACGGGGCCGTGGCAGGTCGAGCAGCCGACGCCCTTGGCCACGTGGACCGAGTGATTGAAGTAGACGTAGGCCGGCAGGTTGTGGACCCGGTTCCAGGTCAGCGGGCGTCCCTCGGCGAGGCTCTGGCGCACCGGCGCCAGCATCGGCGCGTTGGTCCATTCCTGGGAGTGGCAGCTCATGCAGGTCTCGGTCGGCGGAATGCCGGCGAATGCCGCCTTCTCCACCGAGGTGTGGCAGTAGCGGCAATCGATCCCGAGGCCGCCGACATGGTGCTCATGGCTGAACGGCACCGGCTGTTCGCGGGTCACGTCCTGGGCCGTCACGTAGGGCGAGCGCCACAACGTGTAGGCGAGGCCCACCGCCAGGACCGGAACGGCACCGATGGAGGCGAGGACGACGCGGGCGACGGTGTCCGCCCCCGGATGAAAGATCTGCACCATCCCGCGCGAGACGCCTTCCGCACGCCCATCCTGGCATCGCTACGATTCGAGATCGCCCTCGCGCGCGTCCGGTTCCTCCCGACGAAGCCCGACGTGATCGAAGCCGCGCCGATGTCGCTCACGCATCACAGTCGTTCCCCGGCACGGCTTCGCCTCGTCCCCGAACGGCAAACCTGCAGCATGGGAGAAAGATCAAACGCGGCCCGACCCTTCGGGGGCACCGTGCCAGAGGGCGAGCCGCACAGAGGCTCCCGGCCGATCGATACCGGGCGCCGGATGCGCCGGAGCCTCATCTCCGGTGGCGCTGCCGGCAGGCTTGCCCGCGATGTCGACGACCCGCCGGACATGTCCGGCGACCAATGTCCGGGACGATGTCGCGTCGATCTCGTTGCCGGATGGTCGTGAGCGGCAGCACGCGACGACGGTAACCTTTCAGTAAACAAACATCGTTAACGAAATGCTTGGACGCCCGACGTCATGTCTTGCAGGTGACTTTCTCCGCTTCGACCGAGATCGGGCGGCGAAGTTGCTGCGGAGCCCTGCCCATCGGGTGCGAGGTCCGGTCGAAGCTGGCCGCTTCCCGGTCCGTCGTGTGGATCATCGTTCGAGGTCTGCCGACCTCGTCAGCGGAAAGCCTTTGCCATGTCGGAGACGGTCCAAGCAGGCAAGAACGGGGCGAAGGTGCCGGCCGAGAAGATCTCGCCCGAAGAGATGTTGAAGCAGGCCGTCGCCGGTGCGTCGAAGGTCGCTGCTCCGGTGGCCGCGCGCGCCCGCAAGACGGTCCGCCTCGGCGCCAACGGCCGCTTGGCCGCGGCGAGCGTGGCGGCCCTGATCGGCGGCCTCTCCCTTGGTCTCCTGGCCGCGCCGCAGGAGCGTTCCGGCGAGGGGCTCGCGCAGGTTCGGGCCGATCTGTCGGCGGGGCGAGCGGAATCGGCCCGGCTCGCGCAGGAGATCGACCGGCTGGCCCGCACCGCCACCGCTCTGCGGGAGGCGAGCGAGGCCGCCCGCGGTGAGACCAAGGCGCTCGCCGCCGGCTTGGCCGATCGGATCGGGCGCAGCGAGCAGGCGCTCGACAAGCGGTTGACGATCCTGGCCGAGACGGTGACCCGCGGCGAGCGCGAGCAGAGCGACCGGATCGCCGGCATGATCGCGCAACTGGAGAAGAAATCGCAAGCAAGCGTGGCCGCCGTCCCGGCCAAGCCAGAAGTGAAGTCCGAGGCGAAATCCGAGTCGAAGCCCGAAGCGCGCGCGGCGGAACCGACCCAGACCGGCAGCCTCGCCGACAAGCCGAAGACCGAAACCCTGGATGGCTGGGCCCTGCGCGACGTCTACGACGGCGTCGCGATCCTCGAAGACCGCCGCCGCCGGCTGGTCGAGGTCGGACGCGGCGACGCGGTGCCCGGAATCGGACGGGTCGAGGCGATCGAGCGTCGCGGCCGGCAATGGGTCGTGGTCACGCGCCAGGGCATCATCACGCCCCAGACCTGGTGAGGTCGCGCCCGCAGGAACAGCGGGCCGTCAGGTCACCGGCAGGATTTCGGCGGGTGTGACGGCGGCCAGCGTCGCACCGGGCACGGCCGGAGCCAATTCGGCGAGCATCGTCGCCCGCTCCAGGCGCATCCGTCCGCGCTCGCGCGCTTCGTCCCGCGCCTTCGGCGTCGCGTGAAGAATCATGGCGAGAAACGCCTCGCCGTCACCCTGCTCCGTCAGATTCTTCGCATCGAAGACTGGCATGACCCGCTCCCGCCCTCGACGAGGGCACGCGGTTTACGAGCGAAAGCTCGACCGTTCGTGAAGAACTGGCAAAACGGGGATAAGTTCCCTCAGTTCTTCAGCCTTAACCGCGCTTTCATCTTTGCGTCGCAGCGGAACGTACTGCGGTGCGAAGCCGCACACCACAGCCGCAAGAGTTGTACAACTCAAGTCTGCGGCAGTTCCAGAAGATCTGGCAGGACACCGCGGAAGTTTGTCTCGACTTGGTAGAGATGGCCGGCCATCGGGTCGAGGGTCGGGTCGCGACCGCGCAGACAGGTCGTGATGTAGAGCGTCGAGAGGCCGTCCCCACCGAAGGCACATTTGGTCACCAGCGGCGTCGGCATCGGTACGACGTAGGCGGCCTGTCCATCCGGGGTGAAGCGGGTGATGCGGCCGGCGCCGTAATGGCAGATCCAGAGATGGCCCTCCGCGTCGAGCGTCAGGCCGTCCGGCTTGCCCCAGCCTTCCTCGAACCGGAGGAGGGTCCGGGCCTCGCCGATCCGATCATCGTCGAGGTCGTGAACTCGGACGATGCCGTTGGCCGTGTCGATCGTGTAGAGCCGGCGTCCGTCCGGGCTCACGACGGGACCGTTCGTGACCGCGGCCGCGCTCCCGAACGTCTCGAGGCGGGCTCCGTCCCAGCGATGGAAGCGGCCGGTCTCCGCTTCCTCCCCATCGTCCATGCTGCCGAAATAGAGCCGGCCGTCGGGCCCGATCTGTCCGCTGTTCAGTCGGTTGCCCTCCGGGTCATCGTCCGGCCGAACCAGCGGCGTGCGGGATCCGTCGGAGAGGCGCAGGGCGGCGACGCCCGACTTGAAGCCGGCGACGACGCGGTCCGGATCCCGGGTCAGGAGGGCGAAGCTGAGCTTCTCATCGAGCGGCAGGCGCACGGTCTCGTTCGTGGCCGGCCAGTGCCGCCAGACCGCGGGGTTCTCGATATCGACCCAGAGCAGCGAACCGTCGCGGGCATCCCACACGACCTCCTCCCCGAGGGCGCAGCCGCAGGCGACCGCGACGCGCGGCGTGTCGGGATGAACGGGCAGGGTCATTGCGGCTCCGGATGAGTGGCGACGAGTAACGGGGAGGGGGCACCCCGCTCCGGACAACGCGCCGTCCGGTGCCTTTTTCCGTCGTGCCGGGAGCCGGTCGGCCCGTCTCCTCCGCTCTACCGGGTCGCCTCCGCGACGAACTCGGCATTGATGGCGAAGGCGGCCATCGCGCCCTCCGCCGCGGCCACGACCGCGAACTGAACCCGGCGCGAGGCATCGCCCGCCACGTAGAGGCCGGGCACGTTGGTCTTCTCGTATTCCTGGGTCGGCACCACGCTGCGGGTCTCGTCGAGTTCGCAGCCGAGTTGCGCGATGAGCGGGGAGGGGCTGCAGGCGAACGGCATCAGGAACAGCGCCGCGCAGGGCGTGCTGCCGCCGTCCCGGAACCGGAGGCAGGTCGGGCGGGCCCCGTCTCCCTCGAGCCGCGCGATCTCCGCCTCGATCACCCGCACGCCGTTGCGTTCGAGCCGGTCGCGGTCCTTGTCGGAGAGATCGCCGTCGCCGCCGTTGGTGCAGAGCGTGACGTCGCGGCTCCAGCCGGTCAGTTCGAGCGCGAGACCGCAGCCGCCATGCCCGCGGCCGTAGACGATCAGCGGGCGGTCCCGGACCTCGAAGCCGTCGCAATAGGGGCAGGAATGCACGCCGGTGCCCCAGTAGGTGTCGAACCCCTCGATCTCGGGGATGTCCTGGGCGAGGCCGGTCGCGAGGATCAGGCGGCGGGCCCGCTCGCGGCGGCCGTCGGCCTGGACGATGGTGAAGCCGTCATCCTCGCGAAACGCGTCCGTCACCGCGACCGCGCGGCATTCCACGGTGTCGTAGCGGTCGAGGTCGGCCCGTCCCTGGGCCCGCAGATCGAAGGGCGGCGTGCCGTCGCGGGTGAACAGGCCCCAGGTGCGCGGGGTCGCGGCGTTGCGCGGCTCGCCCGCGTCGCAGAGCAGAACCGTGCGGCGCGCCCGCCCGAGGATCAGGGCTGCGTTGAGGCCGGCCGGGCCGCCGCCCACGATGATGACGTCGTGCATGCTGATCTCCCGGCGACCCCGCCGGGAGACAAGCCTGTTCGACAGCCAAGAGTTTCCCGCAAGAGTTTCCCGGAACGGTTTCCCGGAAGGGGTCGCCGCTCAGGCGGCGCTCTTCACCGGCACGCCCTTCTCGGAGAGGAACTGCTGCAGCTCGCCCGACTGGAACATCTCGCGGGCGATATCGCAGCCGCCGACGAACTCGCCCTTCACGTAGATCTGCGGGATGGTCGGCCAGTTGGAATAGGCCTTGATGCCCTCGCGGACCGCCATGTCGTCGAGCACGTTCACGCCCTTGAACGGCACGCCGAGGTAGTTGAGGATCTGGACGACCTGGCCCGAGAAGCCGCACATCGGGAATTGCGGCGTGCCCTTCATGAAGACGACCACGTCGTGGGAGTCGATCTCGTTCTTGATGGCGGTGTTGACGTCGGTCATCGCATCGTCCTCGTTGGCGTTCGCGTGGTGTTTGCTTGAAGTCAGGAATGTCCGGCGGATTTCAAGGCCGCGGCTTCGGCGATCCGCACGAGGGCGGCGTCGGCATCGAAAGGGGCTGCCAGCAGATCCTCCGGCGTCAGCGGACAGTCCGTCGGCAGGTGCGGAAGCAGTGTGTCGCCGTAGACTTCGAGATCGCCGGCGGCAAGCTCGATCCCGATGCGCCACGCCTTCGACCAGTCGATCCGCTGTCGCATGGAACGCTCGTAGCGAGCCCGCACCGCAGCCTGGAAGGCGATGATCTCGTGGCGCCAGTGCAGATTCGGTGGAGCGTCCGGCGCCGAGACGCGCTTCAGCAGGTGCGCGAACAACTGTGCCAGGAGCCTTTCGACCGCCCGAATCTGCGACCGCCCCACGCTCTCGATCTCCTCGGCGACATTCTCCCAATCGACCGCGTTCGACAGGTCGCTCCGGGCCGCGAGCGCCCGCAAAGCCGCCGCCTGCTCCTCGGCCCAGGTCACGATGTCGTCGTCGTAGAGGCTCGGCCGGTCCATCGGGGCGACCCGCTTCGTGAATGTGCGACCTAATCCTGGGGAACGCCGGTGGTCAGCGCAAGGGCGTGGAGCACGCCCCCCATCCGCCCCTGGAGCGCGCCGTAGACCATCTGGTGTTGGGCGACGCGGGTCTTGCCCTTGAAGGCGGAGGAGATGACGGTCGCGGCGTAGTGGTCGCCGTCGCCCGCCAGATCTTTGATCTCGACCTGCGCGTCGGGCAGCGCCTCGCGGATCATCGACTCGATCTCGCGCGCATCCATCGGCATCGGGGCTCTCCGCTCGCTCTCGTCTCGTTACGCGGCCGGGGCGGCCGGCTGGCTCGCCATGTAGGCGGGGAACCAGCCCTCATGCGCGGCCTTCAGCTCGGCCACGGATATGGTCTCTTCGCCCGGCAGCACCAAGCTGTCGCCGCCGACGATGCCGACGGTCGCCGCGTCGATCCCCTGCGCCGAGGCGCTGTAGAGGAGGTCGGCCGCCGCCTCGGCCGGAACCGCGATCAGGTAGCGGGCCTGATCCTCGCCGAAGAGGAAGGCGTGGGCCGGTACGCCGTCCGGCGCCGCCGGCAGGGCCGCGCCGATCCCGCCGGCCATCGCCATCTCGGCGAGCCCCACGGCGAGGCCGCCGTCGGAGAGGTCGTGCACGGTGTCGGCGATGCCGGACACGATCAGGCTGCGCACGAAGTCGCCGTTGCGGCGCTCCACCGCCAGGTCGACCGGCGGCGGCGCGCCCTCCTCGCGGCCCGCGATCTCGGAGAGGTAGAGCGACTGGCCGAGCCAGCCTTCGGTGCGGCCGATGAGGACCAGCACGTCGCCCTCGCGCTTGAGCGCGACCGTGGCGTGGCGCTCCACGTCGTCCATGACGCCGACGCCGCCGATGGTCGGGGTCGGCAGGATGCCGACGCCGTTGGTCTCGTTGTAGAGCGAGACGTTGCCGGAGACGACGGGGAAATCGAGGGCGAGGCAGGCCTCGCCGATACCCTTCAGGCAGCCGACAAGCTGACCCATCACCTCGGGCTTCTCCGGGTTGCCGAAATTGAGGTTGTCGGTGATCGCCAGCGGACGCCCGCCGACGGCGGTGATGTTGCGCCACGCTTCCGCCACCGCCTGCCGGCCGCCCTCGACCGGATCGGCCTCGCAGTAGCGCGGCGTGACGTCGGTGGTGAGCGCGAGCCCCTTCGGACCGTCCTCGACCCGGACGATGGCCGCATCGCCGCCCGGCTTCTGCACGGTGTTGCCGAGGATGAAGTGGTCGTACTGCTCGTAGACCCAGCGCTTCGAGGCGAGTTCGGGCGAGCCGATCAGGCGCTTGAGCGCTTCCGCATTCCGGACGCCCGCCTCGACGCTCGCGGCACTGATGACCGGCTGATGGGTGTTGGCGAGGTGCGGCCGGTCGTAGAGCGGCGCCTCGTCGCCGAGTTCCTTGATCGGCAGGTCGGCGACGGTCTCGCCGTTGTGCTTGATGACGAAGCGCAGGGTGTCGGTGGTGTGGCCGATGACGGCGAAGTCGAGGCCCCACTTCACGAAGATGGCCTGCGCCTCGGCCTCCATGCCCGGCTTGAGCACCATGAGCATGCGCTCCTGACTCTCCGAGAGCATCATCTCGTAGGGGGTCATGCCCTCCTCGCGGGTCGGCACCTTCTCCAGATGCAGCTCCACGCCGAGATTGCCCTTGGCGCCCATCTCGACCGCCGAGCAGGTCAGGCCCGCCGCGCCCATGTCCTGGATCGCGATGACGGCGCCCGAGGCCATGAGTTCGAGGCAGGCCTCCAGCAGCAGCTTCTCGGCGAAGGGATCGCCGACCTGCACGGTCGGGCGCTTCGATTCGCTGGCCTCGTCGAACTCGGCCGAGGCCATGGTCGCGCCGTGGATGCCGTCGCGGCCGGTCTTCGAGCCGAGATAGACGATCGGATTCCCGACACCCGTGGCCGCCGCGTAGAAGATCGCGTCGGTGCGGGCGAGGCCGACCGCCATGGCGTTGACGAGGATGTTGCCGTCGTAGCGCTTGTGGAAGCCGACGAGGCCGCCCACCGTCGGCACGCCGAAGGAATTGCCGTAGCCGCCGACGCCCGCGACCACGCCGGAGACGAGGTGGCGGGTGCGCGGATGGTCGGGCGAGCCGAAGCGCAGGGCGTTCAGGGCGGCGATAGGTCGTGCCCCCATCGTGAAGACATCGCGCAGGATGCCGCCGACGCCGGTCGCCGCGCCCTGGTAGGGCTCGATGAAGCTCGGGTGGTTGTGGCTCTCCATCTTGAAGACGCAGGCGAGCCCGTCGCCAATATCGATCACGCCGGCATTCTCGCCCGGCCCCTGGATCACCCACGGTGCGGAGGTCGGCAGGCCGCGCAGGTGCTTGCGCGAGGACTTGTAGGAGCAGTGCTCGTTCCACATCGCCGAGACGATGCCGAGTTCGGTCAGCGTCGGTTCGCGGCCGACCAGGGCGCGGAAGCGCTCGTACTCGTCGGGTGTCAGGCCGTGCTGGCGCACCAGCTCGGGTGTGATCGGAACGTCGTTGCGAAACATCCGAAGGCCCTGTCCAAAACCTTTGCCGCGGTCCGACCCGGACCCCTTGGGGCCGACCGGCGATGGATCCGATGGCCCCCTGCGACGCGAAACAACTTCGCGCTCCGCTCTAGAGCGGATCAGCACCGGCTGCAAAGGGCATGGGCTTCCATGAGCCGATTGCGCACAAGCCGGTCCTTCCGTTCTTCTAAGTAAATTCTTCGCTCGCAGCCGTGCTTCGCTGCGTCCGGCACCGCTCGACCGCCTCGTGCACCGGCATCGGCCCGGCGACGAAGGCGACGTAATCGAAGGCGTCCGGCGCCCGGCTCGACATCAGGAGCTGGAAGTGCATGCGGAACAGGTTCCAGCGCCGCCGCGCGACGAGGTCGGGCTCGATCAGATCCTCGATCTCGACCCGCATCACGGCGAAGCGGCCGAGCGGCGGCGACGGCAGGCCCGAGGCGCTCACCGGATCGCGCAGGTGGATCGAGAGCCAATCCCAGTTGGCGCGGATATCGAGCCAGCCGATCGCCCCGTCGCGGCCGACCCGGTCGAGGGCGCGGCGCGTCTCCTCCGCCCGCGGATCGAGGGTGATCCAGGGGATGACGCTGCCGATGGTCACGAGCGTCACCGGCGTGCCGCGCCGGCCGAAACCGGGATCGACCGTCAGGATGCGGTCGAGACATTCGAAGGCGAGGAAGCTCGATGAGGAATGCCCGATCACTACGATCTCGGAGGCCCGCCCCTCCGCCGCGCGGATGCGCTCCGCCCAGGGACCCAGGCGCTCGCGCATCGCGGTCTCGCGGCCCGCGGCGTGGTCGTGCGTGAAGGTGGTGTCGTCGACGAGATGCGCGACGTAGAGCGGTTTTCCGCGGGTCAGATGCATCACGAGCGCCAGGATCGCGTAGGCGAGCACCGGGACCAGGGCCGCTCCGGCCAGCATGGGCAGCCCGGAGAGCGGTGTCAGCGCCACCGCCGCGACGGCCAGCCCGAGGCTCGCCAGCACGAAGACTAAATAGAACTGGTGGACGCTGACGATGACCCGGTAGAAGCGCCGCGCCTCGCGCTGGAATCGCCGCAGGTAGCCGGAGCGCCACAACCGCCACCATAATCCCGGCAGGCTCGTCAGCCGCCGCAGGTTGGAGCGGGGGAACCGGGCTCGGACGATGTCGTCCCAGCGCAGAAGAGAGTAGCGCACCCGCGTCGCGTCACCGTCGGCCTCGCTTCGCACATCCCAATCAAGGCTGATGCCGTCCGCCGAGCGGACCGGATCGCCGACGGTGATCGCCACGCCGCGCCGCTCGGCCGTGATGCGGCTCTCGCGTCGGAACAGACCCCAATAGGTCTCGGGCTCGCGCGGATCGAAACCCGGCAGATAGAAGACCTGCCGCACCGGCTGCGTGTCAGAATCAGGAATGGCGGACCGCCGTTCTCGGAGACGGGAAGGTCGAGCGTCTCGGCGAGTCGCTCGGTCGTCCGTTGCCTACACGATGCGGCGGGGCCGGGGCGAGGCCAAAACGCGGTCCTCCGTCTCAGGCGGTTTCGAGCCATTCGCGCAGCTTCGCCCAGCGCCGCCGCGAGGCTGCCTCGCGGATCGCCATGCCGATCGCCCGGCGCTGGCCGACCAGCACCACGAGGCGGCGGCCGCGGGTGACGCCGGTATAGAGCAGGTTGCGCGCGAGCATGGTGCGGTGCTGCGTGACCACCGGGATCACCACCGCCGGATATTCCGAGCCCTGCGCCTTGTGGATCGTGGTGGCGAAAGCCGGCACCAGCGTGTCGAGTTCGTTGAACGGGTACACCACCGGCCGCCCGTCGAAATCGACGACGAGGGCCTCCTCCTCCGCGTCGATGGCGCTGATCGTCCCGAGATCGCCGTTGAAGACGTCGCGGTCGTAGTCGTTGCGGGTCTCCATCACTCGGTCGCCGGGGGCGAAACGCCAGCCGAAGCGCTCCACCTGCGCGGACGGCGAGGGATTCAGCACCCGCTGCAGGGCGTTGTTGAGGTTGCGGCTGCCGAGCGAGCCGCGGATCATCGGCGTCAGAACCTGGATATCGCGGGCCGGATCGAGGCCGAAGCGGCGCGGGATGCGCCGGGTCACGAGTTCGACGAGCGTGTCGACGCCGGCCTCGGCATCCTCGATCTCGACGAGGTAGAAGTCGCTGTCCTCGCCCTTCGGTGCGGTGAGCGGCATCCGCCCCGTGTTGATGCTGTGGGCGTTGACGACGATCCGGCTCTCCGCCGCCTGCCGAAAGATCTCGGTGAGGCGGGCCACCGGCACGCGGCCCGAGGCGATCACGTCGGCCAGCACTTGGCCGGGGCCGACGGAGGGCAGCTGATCGACGTCGCCGACGAGGATCAGGCCGGCATGGTCCGGCACCGCCTTGAGCAGGGCGTGCATCAGCGGCACGTCGACCATCGAGGTCTCGTCGATGACGAGGAGATCGCACTCGAGGGGTTTGTCCTCGCCGCGCTGGAAGCCTCCGTTGCGCGGGTCGATCTCGAGCAGGCGATGGAGGGTGCGCGCCTCGAGCCCCGTCTGCTCGGTCATCCGCTTGGCCGCCCGACCGGTCGGCGCGGCGAGCAGCACCCGCACGCCCTTCGCCGTCAGGATGCGCAGGATCGCGTCGAGCGTGCTGGTCTTGCCGACACCAGGGCCGCCGGTGAGCACGCAGAGCTTCGAGCGCAGAACCAGCCCGACCGCCTCGGCCTGGGATGCGGACAGGGTCTTGCCGGTCTTGCTCTCGACCCAGGGGCGGGCCTGCGCAAGGTCGATCGACGGCCAGGGCGGCGAGCCGGCGGCGCGCTCGGCGAGACGCATGGCGATGGCGCGCTCGGCCCCGTGCAGGCCCTTGAGAAACAGGCAGGGTTCGCCGCGGAGGGTGTCGGCCACGACCTCGCGTCCCTCGCGGAGCGCCAGCGCCGCCGCGACGCGGACGAGATCGGGCGCGACGTCGAGGAGGTCGGCGGCGAGACGCACGAGCCGCTCGACGGGAAGTCCGCAATGGCCCTCGTCCATCGCCGTCTGGAGCGCGTAGGACACGCCGGCCGCGAGCCGCTGCGGCGCGTCGCGGGCGAGGCCGAGGCGGAGCGCAATCGCGTCCGCCGTGCGGAAGCCGATGCCGCGGATGTCGCGGGCGAGCCGGTAGGGATCCTCGGCCATCACCTTGAGCGAATCCCCGCCGTAGGTGCGGAAGATGCGGGTCGCCCGCGCCGTGCCGACGCCGTGGGCGTGCAGGAAGATCATGATCTCCCGCACCGCCTTCTGCTCGGCCCAGCCCTTGACGATGCGGGCCGCGCGCTTGCGGCCGATGCCCTCGACCTCGGTGAGGCGAGCGGGCTCGGCCTCGATGACCTCGAACACCGCCTCGCCGAAGGCCGCGACGATGCGCTTGGCCATCATCGGGCCGATGCCCCGCATCTGGCCGGAGGCGAGATAGCGCTCGATGCCCTCGATCCCGGTCGGCGGCGTGACCTGGAGCGTGTCGGCGCGGAACTGGAGGCCGTGCTCGCGATCCGTGACCCAACGCCCGGCCGCCGTCAGCCACTCGCCCGCGGCGATGGCGGGAGCGTGGCCCACCACCGGCACGAGGTCGCGCCGGCCGCGGGCATGGACCTTGAGGACGCAGAAGCCGGTCTCGGCACTGTGGAACGTCACGCGCTCCACCGAACCGGCCAGCACGTCGAGATCGGGAGGCCGGACCGGCGCGTTCATGCCCTCACCCCGTCATGGTTTCGAAAGGACAAGTCCTTTCGCGGGTCCAGGGCAGAGCCCTGGTGAAGGGAAGCCGGGGCGCTACCCCGGCGCCCGGCCGAAGGGCTTGCCCTTCGGGATCCCGTTACGCGGCGCGGCTGCCCCGTCCCGCCTTCTTGGCCGGCGGCCAGCCGAGCGCCCGCAGGCGGGCCTTGGCGTAGTCGCGCACCTCCTCGCGGGTGCCGTGCGGCATGGCGTTGAGAATTCCCTGCCTCCGCTCGTCGAGCATCAGATCGGTGACGGCGTTGATCGATTCCGCCTCGTCGATCTGGCGCTTGAGGTCGGCCTCCTGCTCGGTCACCTCGTCGAAGGCCGGGGAGGCATCGAAATCCTCGTCCACGGCGCGGATCGCCATCGGCTGGTTCTGGCGGAACTCGTCGGCTTCCTCCTCGGAATAGACGAGGCCGTGCAGCTCGATCAGCTTGAGGATGACCCGGTCCTTCGCCCGCTTCTCGGCCATGGCGTAGACATAGGCCGCCTGCCGACCGGAGACGCGGTAGTTCACGTTCACCAGCGCCTCGCCGATCGACCACTCGACCCGCTCGTCGCCCGCCTTCTCGCCGGGCATGCGGCCGGTAACGAGGATCACCGCCTCGTCGCGCTCGCTGCGCAGCAGGGTCGGCGGGTCGAAGCGGATCTTCGTGTGGCCGGCGATCCGCTCCAGGGTCTTGTGGTAGATGACGGCGGTGCCCTGCACGCGCCAGACGTTGCCCGCGAAGGGCTCGCCGTAGCGCACGAGGATGTCGGCGATCTGCTTGTCGGCGGTTCTCATGGTTGTCCCCAGGCTGTGGACCGGGTCCGTGTTAGGAGGCGCGCCGCCTGTGTCGGCAGCTGATGTTCGCGTTATGTTCTTTCTGTGGACAATATGTGGATAACCCTTGCATGGCAAGCCCAGATGTCTGCGACGGGCCGTCCCGCCGAGTCGCGGACGGCTCGGTGAAGGGGGGATCGGGTTCGGCGGGCGACGGGCGAAGGGCGTCAGCCGGCCTTCTTGGCGTCGTCGAGAAACTCGCGGATCGCGTCGGTGAAGCGCTCACCGTAGGCCTCGCGCTTGCGCTCGCCGACGCCGTGGACCGAGCGCAGCGCCCAGAGATCGACGGGCTTCGCGCGCGCCATCTCGATCAGGGTGCGATCGGGAAACACCATGAAGGCGGCGATGCCCTCGGCCCGGGCGATGGTGGCGCGCAGGCCCCTCAGGTGCTGGAACAGGGCCTCGTCCGCCTCGCTCAGCGCATTCGCCTCGTCGTCGCGGGCTGCGGAGCGGCGGCTCCTCGGCTCGGCCTTCTTCGGCTCGGGATCGGGCCTGACCTCGATGGTCTCGCGACCGAACAGGATCGCCTCGCCCTTCTCGGTCATGACGAGACCGCCATAGCCGTCGGTGTTCTCGGCGACCGCTCCGGCGGCGAAGAGCTGGCGCAGCAGGGCCCGCCACGCCGCCACCGGCTTCTCGGCACCGACGCCGAAGGTCTTGAGCGCCGTGTGCCCGTTGCGCCGGATCGTCTCGCTCTCCTTGCCGTGGACGACGTCGCAGACATAGGCCGCGCCGAAGCGCTGGCCGGTGCGCACGATCGCCGAGAGCAGCTTCTGGGCGGCCACCGTCCCGTCGATGAGCGAGACGCCGCTGCGGCAGAGATCGCAGCGGCCGCAAGCGGCGCTCGCCTCGCCGAAATAGCCGAGCAGCGATTGCCGACGGCAGGCGGCGCCCTCGCAGAGCGCGATCATCGCCTCGAGCTTGCGCCGCTCGACCCGGCGCCGCTCCTCCGAGATCTCCTTCTCGTCGATCTGGCGGCGGCGCAAGGCCATGTCGTCGAGGCCGTAGAGAGTGAGCGTGTCGGACGGCAGCCCGTCGCGGCCGGCGCGGCCGATCTCCTGATAATAGCCCTCGATGTTGGTCGGCATGTCGGCGTGGCAGACGTAGCGCACGTCCGGCTTGTTGATGCCCATGCCGAAGGCGATCGTCGCGGTCATCACCACACCGTCCTCCTGCAGGAAGGTGTCCTGATTGCGCGCCCGCGTGCCCTGGTCGAGCCCGGCATGGTAGGGCAGGGCGTTGAAGCCGTCGCCCTTCAGGGTGTCGGCGAGCTGCTCCACCCGCTTGCGCGACGAGCAGTAGATGATGCCGCTCTCCGCCCGCCGGTCGCGCAGGAAGCGCTCCAGCTGGCGGGTCGGGTTGTCCTTCGGCTGGAAGGTCAGCCGGATGTTCGGCCGGTCGAAGGAATGGACGAAGGTCTTGGGCGGGCGCCCCGCCGGAAACAGCCGCTCGGCGATCTCGGCGCGGGTCGCCGCGTCGGCGGTGGCGGTGAGGGCGAGCGTCTGAACGTTGCCGAGCGCCTCGCGGGCGCGGGCGATCTCGCGGTATTCGGGGCGGAAGTCGTGGCCCCATTGCGAGACGCAGTGCGCCTCGTCCACCGCGAGCCGCCGCACGCCGGCCCCGCACAGGGCCTCCATGCAGCCGTCCATCAGCAGCCGTTCGGGCGACACGAACAGCAGCCGCAGATCTCCGGTGCGGATCTTGCGCCACGTCTCCCGCGAGGTCGCCTCGGCCACCGTCGAGTTCAGGGTCGCGGCCTCGATGCCGAAGGCGCGCATCTGCTGCACCTGATCGTGCATCAGCGCGATCAGGGGCGAGACCACCACGGTGAGCCCGGCATCGACCAGGGCGGGCAACTGGTAGGTCATCGACTTGCCCGAGCCGGTCGGCATCACCGCAAACACGTCCGCGCCGTCGAGCACGGCGCCGATCACCTCGTCCTGGCCGGGGCGGAAGTCGTCGTAGCCGAAGGTTTTTTTCAGCGCGGCACGGGCCTCGTCGAGGCGAGCAGTCATCGGGTCACTTGCCGAGGCGAACGGGTGATCGAGGTCCTCGTCCGACTTGCGGATGAGGCGTGTAGGCAATAGTTTGCGGCTGTCTACACAACGAGGCCGCCATGCCCCTGAACATCCGCAGCGAGGAGGTGAACCGCCTCGCCGAGAAGCTGGCATCGCAGGCTCGGGTGAGCAAGACCGAGGCGGTGCGTATGGCGTTGTCCAACGAACTGCAACGGCGGGAATCGTCGCCCTCGCTCGCCGAACGGATCAAGCCGATCCAGGAGGCTTTCGCCGCCTGGCCCAAGACCGGCCTGAAGGCCGACAAGGCGTTCTTCGACGACATGAACGACGAGCCCTGATGTTCGTCGACGCATCGGCGATGGTCGCGATCATCGCACGCGAGTCGGAGGCGGAGGCGCTGACGCGTCGGCTCGAAGAGGCACCGGTCCGTTACACCTCGGCGGTGGCCGTCCTCGAAACGGTGATGGCTCTGCGCCGCCTCGGCGCGGCGTCGGTTCAGCAGGCGGAACGGCTGGTGCGGCAGTTGCTCCAGAGCGCGGAGATCGAGGAAGTCGCCATCGGAAGCCAGGAGTCGATGGCCGCCGTCGCGGCCTACGCGCGCTACGGCAAGGGACAAGGCCATCCTGCCCAACTCAATCTCGGCGACTGCTTCGCCTATGCCTGCGCCCGAACCCGCAACGTCCCGCTCCTCTTCGTCGGCAACGACTTCGCGCAGACCGACATCCCCGACGCGAGGGCCTGAGACTCACGCTCCGGCCGGCACGAGGCGGCCCTCCGCCACGCCGATGAGGTCGGCCCGGCCTTCCAGCTCGACGAACAGGGCCGGATCGGCGCCCGTCATCCAGACCTGCCCCTCCAGCGCTTCGAGCGCGTCGAACAAACCGGCGCGCCGCCGCGGATCGAGATGGGCGGCCACCTCGTCGAGGAGGATGAGGGGTGTGAGCCCGCTCATCGCCCGCACGAGCCGGGCATGGGCCAGCACGAGGCCGATCAGCAGCGCCTTCTGCTCGCCGGTCGAGGCGGTAGCGGCGGGCACGTCCTTGGGGCCGTGCCGCACCACGAGGTCGGTGGTCTGCGGTCCGATCAGGGTGCGGCCGGCGGCGCGGTCGCGGTGGCGGCCCTGCAGCAATGCGCGGCGGTAGCGATCCTCCGCCTCCAGCGCCGGCCAGACCGCGACGAGATCGTCGAGGTCGCCCTCGAGCCGCAGGGAGGCCCAGGGGAAGGGCGCGGCATCGTCCCGCGTTTCCGCGATCAGCCGGTCGAGGCGCTCCACCGTCTCGCGCCGGGCGAGCGCCACGGCGACACCGAGTTCGGCCACCTCGCGCTCCACCGCATCGAGCCAGCGGCCGTCGTCCGGCCGCTCGTCGAGGAGCCGATTGCGGGAGCGCAGGGCCCGCTCCATCGCCGAGACGCGGGCGCCGTGGCCGGCATCGACGGCGAGCACGAGCCGGTCGAGGAAGCGGCGCCGGTCGCCGGCCGCCCCGCGGAACAAGGCGTCGAAGTCCGGCGTCAGCCAGACGATCCGCAGGAACTCCGAGAAGGCGACGGGGGAGGGGGCGGGCGCCCCGTCGATCCGGCAGACCCGCGTGCCGCGCCCGTCATAGCCGGGCGGCTCGTAGCCGGAGCCGAGCCGGTGCTCGGCCTCCGCGGTCTCCAGCGTCGCCGAGACGGCGAAGCCGCCCGGCCCGCCGACCCGCGCCATGGTGGCGAGGTCGGCGCGGCGCAGGCCGCGGCCGGGGCAGAACAGCGAGACCGCCTCCAGAATGTTGGTCTTGCCCGCCCCGTTCTCGCCGACCAGGGCCACGAAGCGGCGCGCCGTGGCGAGATCGAGATCGACGTGGTTGCGGAAGTCGCGGGCGATCAGGCGGGTGAGGCGGGTCGCGACGGCGGTGGGTTCATTCATTCGGCGGCAGGCCGGAGCGATACCGGGCGGAATGGAGCACGCGGTCGATGAGAACCGCATCGTCGCGCAGGCGGTGGAGGATGAGGTAGGAGCGGAACACGAGGATGCGGACGTCCGGTGCGATCTCGGGCGCGGGACGGCCCTGCATCGGGGTTTCGGAAAGGGACCGGCAGCGTTCCCGCAGTTCGGCGACGAAGCTGACGGCCCGGCTCGGGTTGTCCGCGGCGATATAGTCCGCGATCGATCGAAGATCCGCCCTGGCCCTGCGCGAGATGACGACCGGTCTCACGCGCCGGCCTTCGCCCTCGCACCGTAATGGGCAGCCATCTCGTCGAGGACGGCTTCGACCGGCTCGTATTCGCCGCTCGACGCACCGTCGCGCCACGCCTCTCTCAGCTCGCCGAGTCGCTCTTCGCGGACCTTGAGGAGCCGGATGCCTTCGACGACGGCCGCATCGGCGGAAGGGTATCGTCCGGCGGCGACGAGATCGTCGACGAAGGCGGCGTCTACGGGGTCGAGGATGACGGGTTTCGACATGGCCGGTGTGCCTATGGCAGTCTGGCCGTCACCATATCCCCCACGGGCGAGAGATGCGAGGCGTCGCCTGCACGTCAAACCCGCATCGGCATCAGGACGTAGAGCGCGGGCGCCCCATCCCGGTCCTGGATCAGCGTCGGCGAGCCGGGATCGGCGAGCTTGAACAGGGCCGTGTCGCCCTGGAGCTGCGCGGTGATGTCGAGGAGGTAGCGGGCGTTGAAGCCGATATCGAGGGCGGAGGCCTCGTAATCGACGTCGAGCTCCTCCGTCGCCGAACCGGCATCCGGGTTGGTCACCGAGAGGGCGAGCCGCCCGTCGCCCATGGCGAGTTTTACCGCGCGGCCGCGCTCGGACGAGATGGTCGAGACGCGGTCCACCGCCTTGGCGAAGGCGTCGCGCTCCACCGTGAGGCGCTTGTCGTTGCCGGTGGGGATCACCCGCTGGTAGTCGGGGAAGGTGCCGTCGATCAGCTTCGAGATCAGGGTCACGCCGCCCGCGAAGGTGAGCCGGATCTTGGCCGGCGACAACTCGACCTGCACGCTGTCGCCGCCATCGTCGACGAGCTTCTGGATCTCGGCCACGGCCTTGCGCGGCACGATGATGCCCGGCATGCCGCGGCTGCCCTCGGGCGCTTCCGCCTCGACCCGGGCGAGCCGGTGTCCGTCGGTCGCCACGGCGCGCAGCTTCAGCGCGCCCTCGACCTCGACGGTGTGGAAGTAGATGCCGTTGAGATAGTAGCGCGTCTCCTCCGTCGAGATCGCGAACTGCGTCTTCTCGATGAGCTGCTTCAGCTCCGCCGCGGAGATGGCGAAGGAATGCGGCAGCTCGCCCGCGGCGAGGTCGGGGAAATCGCCCTCGGGCAGGGCGCCCAGCGCGAAGCGCGAGCGGCCGGAGCGGATCGTCATCTGACCCGTCTCGCCGGACGTCTCCAGCGACACCTGCGCACCCTCGGGCAGCTTGCGCACGATATCGTAGATGACGTGGGCCGGCACCGTGGTGGCGCCGGCATCGAGCACGTCGGCCGGCACGGTCTCGGTCACCTCGATGTCGAGGTCGGTCGCCTTCAGCTGCAGGCCGCTCTCGCCCGTGCGGAGCAGGACGTTGGAGAGGATCGGGATCGTGTTGCGCCGCTCCACCACCCGGTGGACGTGGCCGAGCGATCTCAGGAGGGCCGCGCGCTCGACTGTGACTCTCATCGGAAAACCCGTCGTCTCTTGAACAATCGGCCCGTCCGCCGTCGGTCAGGCCCGAAAACGGAGTGTCTCCCTCGAAGCGCCCGTCCCGCCATCGCGGCCGGAGGGCTGGCGGTGACCGGGCATTTCGCGAGGCGCTCTGTCGTGGAGCGGGCTCGGCAGCTTGGCGAACCGCTCTCGGGAAGGCAAGGGCGGCATCGGCGCTGTCCCGCCTCGCGGGTGGCATGACGGCCGGGCCGCGTCTTCACGACGGGCCGGACCGGTCCCAACGCCGGGGGACGCGGCCGGCCGTTGGCGTCGGGCGGAGCCGGGCTTGCGATCGGTCCCGCCCCCGCTCGACGGTCAATCCTGAAGCATGCGCTTCAGCAGCTCGACCTCATCACCAAGCACCGCATCCTCGCCGATCTGCTTCTCGATCTTGCGCACCGCGTGCAGCACCGTCGTGTGATCGCGCCCGCCGAAGCGGCGGCCGATCTCCGGCAGGGAGCGCAGGGTCAGCACCTTCGACAGATACATCGCGATCTGGCGCGGCTTCACCACGGCGGCGGTGCGCCGCTCGGACAGGATGTCGGAGCGCGAGACGTTGTAGCGCGAGGCCACCAGTTTCTGGATGTCCTCGATCTTCACCCGCTTGGGCTCGCGGTTCTTCACGAGGTCGCGGATCGCGGTCTCCGCGGTCTCGACGGTGACCGGTGCGCCGGTCAGCGTCGCGTGGGCCAGGAGCCGGTTCACAGCCCCTTCGAGGTCGCGGCCGTTGGCGGTGATCGCCCGGGCGACGTAGGCCGAGACCGCCGGCGAGACTTCGAAGTTCGGGTGGCTCTGCCGGACGGCGTCGAGCCGGGCGGAGAGGATCGAGGCGCGCAAGCCCTCGTCGAGCCCGCCGATCTCGACGACGAGGCCGCCGGCGAGGCGCGAGCGCACGCGCTCGTCGAGTGCCTCGAGTTCCGTCGGCGGCCGGTCGGAGGCGACCACGACCTGACGTCCCGAATCGATCAGGGCGTTGAGGGTGTGGCCGAACTCGGTCTGGATCGACTTGCCCTGGATGAACTGCACGTCGTCAAGGATGAGCAGGTCGATCGCCCGCAGGCGCTCCTTGAAGGCCAGCGCGCTCTGGGTCTTCAGGGCGTTGACGAAGCCGTACATGAAGCGGTCGGCGGTGAGGTAGATCACCCGGCGCCCGGCTTCGCGGGCGGCATGGCCGGCGGCGTGGAGCAGGTGCGTCTTGCCGAGGCCGACGCCGGCATGGACGTAGAGCGGATTGTAGAGCGCGCCGTCGCCGTTGCTGCGGGCGACCCGCTCCGCCGCGGCATGGGCGAGCGCGTTGGAGCGGCCGACGACGAAGTTCGCGAAGGTGAGGCGCGCATCGAGCGGCGCGCCGTTGAGATCGACCGCGGCCGAATCGCCCCGGGGCGAGGCGATCTCGGTCTCGACCAGCGGACCGGGCCCCTGGAGGGCGGCGGGCGTCGCGGTCGCGTGGAGCCGGGTCAGCGGCCCGCTCGTCGGGTTCGATTTCGCCTGGGTGCCGGCACTCGGGCGGGCCGGGGCGGAGGGACCGCGCACGCCGACCTCGATGCGGCTGACGTCGTCGGCCTCGGCCCGGAAGGTCGTGAGCACGCGGTCGAGATAGTGCGACTCGATCCAGCTCTTGAGGAACCGGGTCGGCACGGTGAGGCGGGCGACGCCGCCCTCCAAGCCTTCCAGTTCGAGGCGGGCGAACCAGCTCGCGAACACGTCCTCGCCGAGCTCGGCCCGCAGCCGCCGCTTCACCCGCGCCCAGGCCGCGGGGATATCGACGGTCCCCCTGCCATTCCCGCCATCGCCGTCCGACATGCTGCCGTCGAGGTGCATCACCGTGTCTCCTCGCATCCAGGCCGGCGAACCGGAGGGGATGCGTACGCATACGCCACACGAGAGAAGGCACCGCCCGACTCGGGCGGGGCCAAGAATGGCCGCGGCGCTGTCAAGAGCAACACCGCGGGCCACCGCTAAAGATGGCTGTGTATCAACAATCCTCTATCGTTCTCCTAACAGCGGGACGATCGGGGAAAACATCTGCGCCCTGACCGAGTCGTCGGCGCGGGGTCCAAGAGTCGAAGGCCTGCCCGCAACTTGGGGACGACTCGCGGGCTCCCGGTGCTCATCTTGTGCAGCCGCCCGACCGGCAACGTTTTGTTAATCTACATGGCCGGCGCGGCCTCGCGCAATCGAGACCATTTCCGGCATGGTTAACGTTGCCCTACCGAGGGGTCCGGGAGGCCGCTGCAAGGGCCGATTCGGGATAAGACGGCGCGATCTGTGGAGAAGCCGAACGGGTCGGTGCACAACCGAGGTCGCGCCAGGGGCATCGGTCGCCCGATCCGTCGAAGGCCGGGTCATCCGCCGATCGCGGACGCGGCCGGTCGTCCCGTCGTCGCGCGCGGCGATCACGTCGCTGGCGCGCGGGGCCCCGCTTCACGGCGAAAGGCCAGCAGGCACGAAAAAGCCCGGCCAAAATGACCGGGCTCGATCCATCATCGTATCTCGGAGGAACTCCCTATCGCCCTCCGTTCGGGAGGGCGGGGGTCCGTCGCACGCCGATCAGGCGGCGATCGCCTTCACGCGCGCGGCGAGACGAGAGACCTTCCGCGAGGCGTTGTTCTTGTGAACGATGCCGTGCTGGGCGGCGCGCATGATCTCCGGCTCGGCGGCGCGGAGAGCGGCGAGGGCCTGGCCCTGATCGCCGGTGGCGATCGCCTCCTCGACCTTGCGGACGAAGGTGCGCATCCGCGAACGGCGCGAGCGGTTGATCGCCGTGCGTTTGGCGATCTTACGGGTCATCTTCTTGGCCGACACGGTGTTGGCCATGGGCATCCTCGTCTGGTCGTGGCGGCAAAGACTCCGGCCCGGAAGCTTCCGGTGCCGGTCAACGCGGCCTGATGATAAAGCGAAGGCGAAACGACCGGGCGCAGTGCTGCGGCCGGACGTGGAGGGCGCTCTATAGCGATGCCCCCAGGATCCGTCAACAAATCGTCACGCCGGCCGGCCGTCCCACCGTTCGGGCATTTTGTTCGACGGAAGAGCGTTGCCAAGCGAAATCCGATCGGCTAATGCCCCGTCCAGTTCGGCGGCGGCACCGCCCCCCGACACCGTGCTGCGGTAGCTCAGTGGTAGAGCACCTCATTGGTAATGAGGAGGTCGAGAGTTCAATCCTCTCTCGCAGCACCATTCTTCTCAATGACTTAGCTGTCGTTTTGTGGAGTGCTTCGAGGTTCGTTTGAACCCGAGCCCCCAAATCCGAACCCGTGGACAGGTTCACGACATGCCCGAATCCCCCACCGTCGGCGAGATCTTCAAGGCCAAGGCCGTCACCGACGAGCAGGTGAACGCGGCGGTCGACGCTTACCTCGCCAAACCCGAGACCGACGCGCACCCGATCGCCGACGGCTACGTGCTCGACCTCGGCGCAGCCATCGCAGGGCATAGCTGGGCGAGCCAGGTCGTCGCCAATCGCGAGAGCAGCCCGAGCCTGAAGCGCGGGGCGGTTCGCACCGCGATCCTGCTCGCGCGGGCGCGGAAGGCGTGAAGGGCAGGGACCCCACCGTCGCCGACTGGATCGCCGAGGGCATGGCGACGATCGCCCTGCATTGCGCGTGCGGCCGGTATGCGACGGTGAAGCTGTCCGACCTGCAGCCGACGATGCGCCGATCGCGGCTCGGCCGGAACGCCCGATGCGCCGCGTGCGGCAAGCAGGGCGCCCAAGTGATGCGGGACATGGATGCGCATTACGAGGCGATGGCGGCTACCGGCTGGAGCTGTGAGCCGAAGCCGAGGCCGAGCGGGTAATGACCGACGACGAGCACACCGCCGCCGAGCTGCGCGGCCTGCTCGGCTTCGCCCGCGGTCTCGGCTTGAACGAGGCGGCCGTGCGGGAGATCTACGAGGCCGTCGGGCGCGAGGCTGCGGAGGCCGGCATCGGTGATGACGACCGCATGGACGAGGTGCGGAAGCGGATGCTCGCGGTGGCTCGGATTGAATGATAACAATCATTCCCGCTCAGCCATTGCGGGTAGGGAGCGGCCGCGACGCGGAGTTAGGCGATGCGGTTTGTTAGCTGGCCTCGGATGCGTTGCTCCGTCGTATGGACCATTGAACTTGGAAGATGTGGCTAAATGATTTGTTTTGTGCACATCCAAAGAACGGGCGGCTCAACTATACATGCATCTTTCCGACCGATCTTTGGGTGGGATAAATGGCGAGTATATGACAATCCGGTGCCGCTTGCGGGTTTGAACGGCGAGATGAAGGCGTCAGGTGACCGGAACTGGTACGTCGGCGGGCACTTTTCGATTGGTCATCTTGATCGGATCGTTGGTCTTGCTCCTGACGATTTCCTCTTTTCGGTTGTCCGAGATCCAGTTGAGCGCATCGCATCGCTGCACCGTCTCCTGGCCCGGAGTCCTGAGTGGCTGCCACAGGTCAATCTGGCCATCGGGAAAAGCATGGACTACTTTTACGATTGTTGTATCGATAAAGGTGTTTTGGAAAAAAATACCCAGTGCAGCTACATTTCTGGAGCGGATAATTATGAGTCTGCAAGTGCATCGCTATCACGCTACGACTGCTTAGGTAGCATGAGTGATTTTTCTGGCTTTCTCAATCTTTTAGGACATGAGGTATTTAAGAAGACGGGAGTTGCTTTCAAGTATCTTGATACGCATCACAATGCGGCTGCGCCGACCGGGGTTGAGATTTCATCGGCCCTTAGGTCGAGGATTGAGAAAGATTTTGCAGAAGATTTCATGCTTGTTGCCGAGGTCGAGCGACGTCAAGCAGCCATGCTGCAAGATCTGCAAAGGTGATGACATCGATAGCTCAAGCTGACAGATGTCGCCGCTACACCGCTTGGTGCACCCTGTGGATGCGCCTATCAAACGATAATGATGCCTCGACGGCGTTCTGCACCTTGCGAACCGAGACGAATGGGTGGGGGCTAAATTGCGGCTCGACGATGTAAAAAAAGGATACGATCTCTTTATCGGGATCGGAAGTGCCTGCAATCCGGCGATGGCCTTCGACAGACACGGCTTGCGCAAATTCAGCCTTCCGCTTGATTGGTCGGTGACGCTTGATCCTATGGATGTAGTTCGCCTATTCGACGGTCGTTTCGCGGGCTACATGGAACGGAGTAACCTCGAACTAATCTCAGGTGGAGCCAAGGTCCATGACGAGGACCAGTGGCAGCTCGGGAGCCCGAGCAAGGACGCTCCGAGTTCGTATTTCGTGCGAGACAGTAAATTTAACGTGATCTCGGTACATGATTTTCGGGTGATTGAGGGTCAGCCGTGGGATGCTTCATATGAATCCTTCCGACAGAAGCTCGAAATCCGAATTGCCCGGCTGTTCAGATCCCTGGAAGAGGCCGACTCAGTACTGTTCGTGCGCTGGGCGGATCTTCAAAAGAGCAAGACCGAGCTTCATCGCCCTCAGGACTTGGCAAAAAACGCCGCACTGATCCATCGGTCCCTTTCCGACGCCACGCGCGGACGGGCGGATCTGCTTATCCTTCGCCCTGCCGCGAACGCGGAGGTCATCACCGACCTTGAAGATGAACGGGATGGCATCTGCGTCGTCGAGGTTCCGAACCGACCTGCGGACTGCGCCATATGGGACGAGATCCTGCAGGGAATGTCGCTCAGCGAGAAAGCGTCTGCTCGCGCGCTGGAAGCTATGCGAGCCTGAAACGAAAAACCCCGCCGCGGCTGAGCCGGGCGGGGCTGGTAATGATCGACAATGGCCGGGGCTGTCAGCCCGGCGGTCCGCGCTCTACGCAGGGCGCCCGCACCACCTCCTCCGGCGTCTCTTTGGCGAAAGTCGTGATCGGCCCGATGGTGATCTCGGATCGCGCATGCGGCCGCTCGCCCGGCGACGTGATCACCGGGCTGATGCGCGTGCTCGGCCCGATGAACAGGTAGGCGCGGGCGTCCTTGGCCGGCTTTCCGCTCGCCAGCATGCCGGCCAGGGTGACCGCGATGAAGCAGGGGCTCACGGCCGGTCCCGGTCGTGATGCGCGCGGTTCTCGATCGCCTGCTCGCGCTCGATCAAGCCGAGGAGTTCGGTCTGCCGCTTCGTCTCCTCACGGATGATGCGGACGCACTCCGCAATCCGGCCGGTGTCCTCGGTCTGCCGGCGGGCGAGGTCCCGCAGCTCACGCATCAGGTCGATCGCCTCGCGCGGCCCGTGGAGAAAAGGCGGCGGCACGTCGGCGATGCTGGCCGGTGCCGGCGGCGGCAGATGCTCGCGGTCGCCCCGTGCCCGCGTCACCATCCAGCCGATCAGCATCATGGTGCAGCCGCCGACGAAGACCTGGAGAAACTGCTGGGTTGCGATCACGTCCTTCAGGAAGTTGAGCCAGTCCATCAGCCCCGAACCTCCTCAAGAGCCGCCAGGGCCTTGCCGAGCCGGCTCCTGCGGGAAACGCCGTCCAACACGGCGATGTAGACGGAAATTGCTTCGAACCCGGCGAGCGTACCGAACACCGGGATGACGAAGCTCGGCGCAAGCGCCACAGTGAAGGCATCATAGATCAGGGCCATCGCGAACTGGCCCATGATCAGGCAGCCGACACCTGCGCCGATTGCCCTCGCGTAGGCGCCCCTCGGTCCGACGCGGACGTTGTTGATGTAGCCGTTCAGGAACAGCGCCATGATGCGCACGCTCCCGGCGCAGCCGAAGACCAGTGCCATGTTGGCTTCGCTGAAGCCCATCTCGGCGATCGGCTTCAGCGCGGCCCGCTCCATGGTGTCGCCGGGCATGGCGAGGGTGAAGGCGATGAGGATCATCATCGTCGCCATGCACCACTCGAACAGCCGATAGGTGCTGTAGGGGCCGGCCGAATGCATCGGCAGGAGCGGGCGGCGCGCGGCGCCGTTCGAACCGGGCATGCGCCCCTCCCGCTTATCCTCGAACCATCAGGTCCGCGTCGCGCAGCTCGTCGGCAGGCACCGTGCCGGTGGCGATCTGCTCCTGCGCCGGAACGAGCACGGCCGCCTCGCTGGCGCCGTCGTCGAGATCGAGCTTGCGGAACATGCGGGCCGCGATGCCGTCGGCGCCGCCGGCCGCCTTGATGACCGCGGCCGGTGCGGTGTCGATGACGTACTGCGTGCCCTTGGCGATCACCGGCACCGCCACGTTGGCGGAGAGCGTCTTGCCCTTGGCCGCGCCCTGGACCGCGTTCAGGCCGTAGCCGACGGCGGCCTCGAGCATCATCTCGACGCGCTTCTGCGACAGGAACAGGGCCGCCCACGGGTAGATCTTGCGAATGGCCTGGATGACGTAGCCGGCGATGATCGGCACGAGGATGGTCAGGAGCGGTTCGCGCAGGGATACGGCGAGAGCCACGAGCCAGTCGCCCCAGGGCAAGATCACGGCCTTGTCGCCGACGGTGGCGACCTCGGCGGCGAATACGCCTCCGGTCGAGAACGCCAGTGCCGCGAGGGCGGCGGCGATGACCCCGACGAAGCCGAGCCGTCGGACGGCGGCGAGCGTCAAGGCGACCGCCAGCGCGAGCCCGGTGAGGAAGAGCAGGCCGTGCGAGAGGCCGACGGCAGCACCCTCTTGGCCGGGCGGATAGGCCATGGCGAAGGCGGGAGAAGCGACACAGGCGAGCGCCAGCGCCGCGAGCGGAAGCATGCGGGTCATGGTGATGGTCCTGATGGTGGGGATGCGCGGCCGGCCCGGCCGGCTCGGGTTCAAGAACGGGGTAGGTCGTAGGCGTGGCTTGAGCGCTGTCGCGGGGCGGGTCACGAATTGGTGCCGTCGCGCCGAAGGCCCCTTCAGCTTCGCGGCAGATGGCCGGCGGGTCGGCACCTGCCCCCCAAAGCGTTCGGCGCCGGCCCGCTGCTCTACACCTCGCTCACGCCCGACCGCGCCCCGGCGATCGTCGTCGGCAGCGCGTGCGGTGCCGGCAGCGGTACGCCGGCCGGCCAGCGGAACGCGGTGAACTCCTTCCGCGGGAAAGAGGCGATCGACCACGCATCGCCTTGATTTCCGCCCAGAAGGAAGATCTGCGTCGGGCTGGCGCCGACCACAAACCCGACGTGCCCTTGCCAGGACGAGTTGCCCCGCTTCTTCGTGGCGATGGCCCCGAGCGCCGGCTCCTTCAGCCCGACACCCCAAGCTTCGTAGGACCGGGCCGCGAGGCTGCCCGAGGGCTTGTGACCAGCCCGCTTCAGCATGGCGCCGACAGCCGCCGCGCACCACGCCACCGAGTCCTGCTTGATGCCGGAGAAGCCCGCGTCGGCGAAGAGCTGCACGACGCGCGAGTTGTTGGCCGCGCCCGCGCCCTCGCGCACGCCGAGCTCGCCTTCGGCCAGCACGAGCCAGCCCGGCTTCTCGGGTGCCTCGCGCCGCTCGCTGATGTCCGCCTTCTGCAGAGCGGACTGCGTCTTCGGCCCAGCGATGCCATCAGGCACTAGGCCAGCAGCGCGCTGGAACGCGGTCATGGCGGCGATGGTGAGCGGTCCGGCATCGCCGTCGGCTCCCGAGGGGCCGAGGTCGTACCCGCGCGCGAGGAGAGCGCGCTGGATCTCAGCGACGGTCATGGTGGTGATCTCCGATGTCGAGGGAAGACGTTGGGGGGGCAGGGTCTGGGAGCATGGACCGCCCGGCGTGCGTACCTCTGAATGGTGCGATGTGCCGGTGATCTGCGTGTGCTAGGATCCTGGGTCCGGAGCTGTCGGAACTTAGCGGCGCCGGTTATGTTGCTGCTTGACAGTTACATCGGAGCAACGAGCATGAACGCCGACGCCATCAAGAGCCGCAGCGAGGCGCTCGAGTTGCTCGATGCCGACCTGATCACGATCCACGACTTCATGACGCTGTGCGACCTGAAGGGCTGGGACCGATAGCGGGCTCGGGCCGGACTGCGCGGCGAGCGAAGGCGGCGTTACGGGCGGATCGAGAAGCTTGAGCCGTCGAACTGCAGGAACGAGCCGGCTCCGATCGTCGGCATGAACTGGATCGAGATGTTGCCGGACAGGTCTACGAGGTAAACGCCCGTGGCCCACGGCGACCCGTTCACGATGTTGTTCAGGTAGACCAGCCCTGGGAGACGCACCGCTTTGTTGACCGGCCGGAAGTTAGCCGGCAGCGTCGCGATCGATGTCCCAGCGGTGGTGGTGCCGCCCGCAACGGTCCCCGCCAAGCGAATGGTCCCATCGGTCAAGGGCATCCACCAGAGCCCCTGCCGGAAGCTGGTGTCGGATGCCGCCGCCCAGTTGTTCAGGAGGGTGAGCTGCTGCCACACGCCGATGGTAGGAGACGCAGCGTCTACCGAGACTAGGGACTGTCCCGTCTTCGGTGCTCCGCCGATCCCTTCATAGAGCTGACGCCCAACGGTGTTGTTCGGAGACGCGACGGCGCGGAAGAGGAGCTTGTTCGCCGCGTAATTTACCGTGTTGGCTTCAACCGAGACGCCCTGCGACCCGCTAAGAGCCGCGACAGCATCGGACCGGCTGTAGGCGTTGATGTTGTTGTTTCGAACGGCAACGCTGATCGCGTTGATGATAGTGATGACAGCAGGGTTTGTGCGGGAGCCGGTGTAGTCCCCCACGGCTTCGAGCTGGTTCTCGGTGATATAGACCTGCTGGCCGCCATCAATGACGATCGTGTCACCGGTCGCCGTGATGTTGTTGCCATTGATGCGGTGGGTCGCTGCGCCACCGATAGCTTTATAGTAGATGCCCTCGTTCGGGCCGTTGATGACGTTGCGCTCGATGTTGTTGCTATCACCGGTCAGCTCGAACCGCATTCCTCCGATGAAGTCGCTGTCTCGGAACGTCGATCCGAACATGCCCCCGGTGAAGTTGCCCGTCAGCGGATTTCCCTGCGCATCGGCGGTGTAGGAGTTAATGTGGCGGAAGGCGTAGTAGCCCTTCTGCGGCATCCCCGTGCCGACATTCTCCACCAGGAGCTTGGCGACGACACCGTTGGTGTCGGGTGTTTCGACGCGGATTGCGTCACCGCCCGCCGGGACGACGATCAGATCCTTGATGAAGGCGCCCCGGATCGGGTTGTTTGCCAACGGCTTGATGAGGATCGTGGAGCGCGTGCCGGCCTCGGGGCACGGGTTGAACTGTGTGGTGCGCGTGCCCCGCATGTTCACGAACCGGTCGATGCGCAGCAGCGCCTCCGCGTCGGCCGGATCGGTGCAGAGGCTGATGTTGCCGGCCGGCCAGACGACGGTCCCCCGTCGGTCCATCGCCGCCTTCAGGGCCTTGCGCGCGGCAACGCTGTCGTCGATGCCGTCGTTGGCGACGACGCCGTAATTGACCGCGTAGACCTCGTTCGCGAGCATGTCCGCCAGCGTGCGGGCGATGCCGCCGGGCGTTGTGGCGTACATGGTCGACAGGTCGAGCTTGTTGCCAACCCGCGGGCCGAGATCCACCACGCTGCCGAAGACGACGTTGTTGCCGCGGACCTCTGGGCGCGGAAGGACGGCGGTCTGACCGAACGCTGCGCCCGCGAGCGTGAGCAGAAGGGCGAGGGAGGAGAGGAGACGCTTCATCAGGCAACCACCCACAGCGCAGGGCCGGCTCGACGCAGCCGGAGGGAATCGAACGGGTCGATGATGTTGATTGTCACCCGGCCGCCGATGGTCTGGCTGGTGGCCGCTTTGACGACGAGAGGATTTGTCGGAGAGGCCGTGCCGTCGGCGTCGACGATGAGCAGATCCTGCCCCTTCGGATAGGATGCTGCGCTCGGCAGCGTCACCGTGCGGCTGACCGTCATCCCGCGCATCGCGATTTCGACGTCAGACGCCGCGGCCGCATAGTCCGCGTTGCCGATGTCCTTGCTTCCGATCGCGGCCTTCGCTGCTAGCGCTTCGGCCAATCCCGGGGCGCCGCCGATGGCATCGAGATACGCCTGCATGCCGACGAGGATTTGCTGCGCACTGGAGATCTGCGATTGCAAATCACCGATCGCGTTCACGACGAGTGCAACATCCGCGAGGCTCGGCGTAAATCGCAGCCGGTGCCCGCCATTGGCTAAGCCGCCGGGATTGTTCTGCGGGTCATAGGCGCCATTATTGTAGTAGTTCGCGAGACGGTCCAATGCCGCCACGACTTGGGGACTGAACGCCATTACAGCGCCTCCTCGACCTTGAAGCTTGTGCTGGCCAGTCCGGGGGCGGCGCGACGCAGGGACGGCATTGACCTGACCGGCTGGCTTTGGACCGGGCTGATTGAGAGGATCAGTCAGGACCGAAGGAGTCGGACATGCGGCGAGGACAGAAGACGAGTGCGGAG